>NZ_JBQHSE010000010.1:0-103702 GCF_052066395.1 Bariatricus sp. HCP28S3_A4
TAACAGTATATAAGGCAACAGCAACCTTCAATGGAGAAACTTATACTAATAATGAAAAAGTTGACACAGTGAAGGCCCAGGGTCATTCCTATGTAGAGGATGGCAATGATGTGGAACATGAAACATGGACATGGTCAGAAGACTACAAGAATGCAACTTTGGAACTTACATGTACATCTTGCGGAGAAAAGGTAAAAATTGAAAACCAAGAAAATGAAGAAGATGTTGTAAAGATTGAATATCAAACCAACAATGCAACATGTACAGTCGCAGGAACAACTATATACACTGCTACAGCAAAGTATGAAGGAGTAACATACAAAGATGAAAAAACTGTTACTGATAAGCCATTAGGTCACGATTATAATACTAATTGGAACTGGGATCAGGCAGAGGATATGAATGCTGAAGTACCTTATACTGCAACATTGGATTTAACCTGTAAGAGATGTGATTTCAGTGATAAAGGTATTCAAGCAAATGTGAGGCTGAAAGAAGGCAGTACGATACCTGCAACTTGTGATAAACCTGGACAAAAAACATATATCGCTGAAGTGCAGTATGATGAAACGATAAGGTTTGAAACCGAACAGCCTTTCTATACTGAAGCGGCTACCGGCCATAATTGGTCTGAATGGGAAACCGTAAAAGAACCTACTGAAACAGAGGCGGGCGAGGAACAGAGAACTTGCTCTAAGTGTGGAAAGGTAGAAACAAATAAGATTGCTCCTCTGGCTACACCAAGTGTTCAGTACAGAACTCATGTACAGGATCATGGTTGGGAAGATGTATGGAAGACAAATGGTGAAATGAGTGGAACATCAGGAGAATCTCGAAGACTTGAAGCAATCGAGATCAAGCTTGTAGGTAGTCCATATGAAGGAAGTATTGAGTATAGTACTCATATTCAGGATATTGGATGGCAGTCTTTCAAGAAAGATGGAAATACTTCTGGAACAGAAGGACAGTCTAAGAGATTGGAAGCAATCAAAATCCGTCTCACAGGCGAAATGAAAGAAAAATATCACGTATACTACAGAGTACACGCACAGGATTATGGATGGCTCGGTTGGGCAAAAGATGGCGAAGAAGCCGGAACTGCAGGATTCAGTAAACGATTGGAAGCAATCGAAATCATGCTGGTCAAAGATGGAGATGAGGCTCCTAAGGATGAAGGAACGAATCCGGCATATATATTTAAGTCAGTAAGTTACAGAACTCATGTACAGGATTACGGATGGCAGAGCTATCAGAGTAATGGTGCAACAAGTGGTACAACTGGAAAGTCTAAGAGACTGGAAGCAATCCAGATTAAGCTTGAAAATCAGAAGTATAGTGGCAGCATTCAGTATAAGACACATATTCAGGATATTGGATGGGAGACGTCATGGAAATCTGATAATGCAATTAGTGGAACATCCGGAAAGTCTAAGAGACTGGAAGCTATTCGAATTCAGCTTACAGGCGAAATGAAAAAGAAGTACGATGTTTACTATCGTGTACATGCACAGTCCTTTGGATGGATGGGTTGGGCAAAGAATGGCGAACCTGCCGGAACAGAAGGATATGCTTACAGATTGGAAGGAATCCAGATCGTACTGGTAGAAAAGGATGGACCTGCTCCGGGAACGACTAAAAATGCATTCAGCAAGAAAAAATAGTATTGGTGATTGACTGGATATAATGCTTAAATCAACAGAAAGGACTGCTGTGAAAACAGCAGTCCTTTTTTGGCAATGCTACTTGATAAGAACTTGGGTCATGTGATAACATAAATAATCATATGAAAAGGGAGTGTGAGTGATTTATTATGAATAAAAGTATAAAAAGATTTACAGCATTTCTTCTGGCAATTGCAGTGATCTCCACTCAGAGTTTCGTTACATTTGCGAATGATCATTCCAACACGCGGTATGCGGATGACATTATTTCTGAAATGTACGTGAATCCGTTATATGAGAATCAGAATCAGGAATCTGATCTTCAGGAAGAGGCTGGAAATAGTTCTATATCTTCCTATGCGAATGAGGAAATAGAATATCTGACTTCTAAGGAAGAATGTGCTGCCATCCTGCGGGAAGGAATGAAGCAAAGACAGGAAACAATCAAGGTCTATTATGAGGCAGAGGCGTATGTGAATGGTCTTGGTACAGAAATCATAAAGCTTGCCTGCAAACATACCGGAAATCCGACGGAAGGAGATTATCTTCTGGCATGTTTTAAGAATGTGAAAGTCGGAGGAACCAAAGAAACATTGGGCAATGTATGTCGAATGAACTTTGTGTTTACACCCGTTTATAATACGAACGCAGAACAAGAAGAGGCAGTTACTGCCCGCACGCATGAAGTCCTGGATGAACTAAATGTGTATAATAAGAGTGATTATCAGAAAGTCAGGGCAATCTATGATTATATTTGCAGTCATGTCGAGTATGATGATGAACACAAGAACGATGAAGACTATAGGCTCCAGTTTTCTGCTTATGGAGCTCTGATAGATGGAAAGGCAGTATGTCAGGGATATTCGGTATTGTTTTACCGGATGGCGTTGGAACTTGGAGTTGATAACCGCCTGATTCCGGGAAAGACCAGTTCGGAGACACACGGATGGAATATTGTAGAGCTGAATGATTTGTATTATAATCTGGATACAACGTGGGATGCGGGAAAAGAGACGTACAAATATTTCCTGAAGTGTGAAGCGAATTTCCCGAATCATACACGAGATGAAGACTATGCAACAGATGAGTTTTATCAGTCCTATCCTATGAGTTCGGAAGATTATGCGATTCCGGTTATGTGTGAAGCGGGTCAGCATCAATACGAGGGAACCTTTACATGGACAGAGAGCACTGACGATGACGGAATAGTGAATGGGTACACTGCTGTCCGGGCGGATGTGACTTGCAGTAAATGCGGGGATGTGAACAAGGATCTGGAAGCTGTTGTGACAAAGGATGAAGAACAAAGCATTCTTCCTACTTGCAGCGAACCGGGAAAGGATGTTTACGTGGCTGTTGCGACGGTTAAAGATGCGGATGGAAATGAAGTCGGTTCTGCTTCGGATAAAAAAGAAGTGGTGGTTCCGGCGACCAGTCAGCATTCGTATGGAGAATGGCAGACGGTGAAGGAATCAACCTATAAAGAAAATGGACTTCAGAAAGCTGTCTGTACTGTATGTGGCAGTGAGATAACGGAAGAACTTCCAGTCCTCACGGCAGAAAGCATTTCGCTAAGTGATACTAAATGCAGTCTGGAAACGGGTGAAAACATTATTTTAACAGCTGTTTGCGATCCTGTGGCAGAGAAACCTGAAGAAATTGATTGGAAAAGCAACAATGAGGATATAGCAACCGTGGAAAGTGATGCCGGAACTGCAAAGGTGACGGGAAGAAAAGCCGGAACTACAGAGATTACAGCGTCCGTAGGCGGGAAAACAGCAACCTGTGTTGTAACGGTTACTGGCGCAAGTGTGCAGTATCAAACCCATATTCAGGATTATGGATGGACACAGGGATGGAGAATAAACGGTGAAACCAGCGGAACCTCGGGAGAATCCAGGCGTTTGGAGGCTATTCAGATCCGAATTGCAGATTCTAAGTATAATGGATCAATTCAATATACAACCCATATCCAAGATATTGGATGGGAGAATAAAAGTGAAGAGGATTGGAAAGAGGATGGAGAGGTTAGCGGTACTTCTGGAAAATCCAAACGATTGGAAGCTATTCGCATAAGGCTGACAGGACAGCTGGAAGAGAAATATGATATTTACTATCGTGTACATGCACAGGATTATGGATGGTTAGACTGGGCAAAAAATGGTGAGGAAGCCGGAACGAGTGGACTTAGTAAACGCCTCGAAGCGATTGAAATTGTTTTGATTCAAAAGGGAGCTCAGGCACCTGGGAAAACGGATAAACCTTATGTGATGAAAACGATATCTTACCAAACCCATATTCAGGATTATGGGTGGAAACAGGGCTGGAAAATGAATGGTGCTGTAAGTGGAACATCCGGCGAATCGAAACGTCTGGAAGCGATCCAGATTAAATTGGAGAACCAGAAGTATAGTGGAAGCATTCAGTACACAACCCACATTCAGGATATCGGTTGGGAACTTGCAGACGAGAACGAATGGAAATCCAATGGTGCTACGAGCGGGACATCCGGAAAGTCTAAGCGCCTGGAAGCGATTAGAATTAGACTGACAGGAGAAATGGCTAAACATTATGACGTTTATTATCGTGTCCATGCTCAAAACCTCGGCTGGATGGGATGGACTAAAAATGGACTTCCGGCAGGAACATCAGGTTATTCATACCGACTGGAAGCCATCCAGATTCAGCTTGTTCCGAAAGGGGAAAGCATTGAGGGAAATACGGACAATTCGTACAAACAGAAATAATTATTATGCAATTATTATGTGTCTAAACAGTAAACGAAGTGGTAAAATTTCACAAAATTTACATAATAGTGTAAAAGGTGTTGCAAATAGTATTGCACTGTGATACGATGATATAAATCGTGGAGAAGTCTACAAAATATTATGAATGATTCCAATAAGGGGACAGAAAAAAAGGAGGATTTATATGAGAAAAAAATTAGTCAGCTTGTTGCTGACGACTTGTCTTGCAATCGGACTCGTTTCTACGACCGCACTTGCTAAAGACGAAACGCTTTCAAAAACAGTAACAACATACCGTGCAAATCTGTATGGTGGATGCTATCAGACAACAGTAAATGTTAAGGTAACAGATATTCCGGAAGACGGAACACTGGAAGGAAAGACAGTAGATGATTTATTATTTGCTACTGAATCTGTACAGTATACAGACGCTGTTGCTGGAAGATACAGCATTTCATTAGTTCCGAAGTGCCCATGTCAGACGATTACATCAGTTACTTCAAGCATTGGAGCTCTTAACCTTGCAGGCGGAAGATATTATTTTATCAATACATGCCCGCAGGAAGTACTTAAAAAAGTTGATACTGTGACAGTTACCATGAAACACAGATGCATCTATGGAGAACCTGTTATTACAGAACCGACCTGTACAGAACCAGGATCCAGCGTGAAAGAATGTATCTGCTGCGGTCACAAAGAAACAGAAGTAATTGATCCATTAGGACATGACTGGACAGAGTGGGAAGTAGTGAAAGAGCCTACAACGGAAGAAGAGGGCGAAGAAGAGAGACACTGCACCAGATGTGATGCAGAAGAAACAAGACCGATCGACAAGCTTCCGAAGGAAGATCCGGTAGATCCGGTAGATCCAGTTGATCCGGTCGACCCGGTAGATCCGGTAGATCCGGTTGATCCGGTTGATCCGGTAGATCCGGTTACACCGGTAGATCCTGCTAAACCGGCAGATAACAATAATCAGAACAAACCGGCAACTACAGATAAAACAAACGTAAAGACTAAAGTAGATAATACAGCTAAAAAAGCACCGAAGACTGGTGATGAAAGCAACGTAGCTCTTTGGGTTACTACAATTGCTCTTGCAGGAGTATTGGGTACAGGCGTTGTTATTTATGATAAAAAGAGAAAACATAATTAATCATTGAGATGATGAAACCCCACAGTGGATAGCACTGTGGGGGATTTTTTTGGCAAAAATGATATTGTTTTTAATCAGAGATATGTTTTTAACTGCATCCGTGTCTGGGACTCTGGTGTGGGAATAATGAGATTGAATCTGCGTGGGATCACTGGGCAGAGTTCCAGAGGGAAACAAAGCAACTGAAAGCCGACTATGTTAAGCTGTTTGAATATGTAGTTCCCCGGATTATGAAACAATATGCCGGAGATACCTTTTACTGGCCGGTTGCCTCCTGGTCTTCCATCAATTATTTTGGAAGGTGGAAGGCACTTCAATACATGGCACGCCGCTTCTTCGCGCCGATGATGGCAAGTTTTGTAAAAGAAGAAAAAATTATAAGCCTGTTTGTAGAAAATGAGACGGCATTTCCGGTTTGAGGACGGAAATGTAGTAAAACAGGTGGAGACACTTTTGCCTAATAAATATCTGGATTTGAAAAAGCCGGAGATTGAGGTGCAGGTGCAGGAAAAAGAGGATGCGTATATTTTGCAGGTGACAAGTGACGTATTTGCACCGTTTGTAGAGCTGGACTTTGAGGATGCGGATGCGATATTCAGTGACAATTATTTTCATTTGACAGGTGAGATGCGTGAGGTGGTGCTTCGGAAGAAGGATGTTCGAAATGGGAATTTCACGGATGCTATGGAACTGCAAGAAAGGTTGAGGGTGCGGAGTCTTATATAGGTTCGGAAATATAATGATTGTGTATTTTCTTATCTGCATCTACGTTTTGAGGAGATCCATCCCTTTGCCGATGGTAATGGGCGTGTGGGAAGAACGCTTCTGAATTATTATCTTATGACTCATGATTATCCGCCACTGATTCTTTACAGTGAAGATAAGAGGACATATTACATGGCGTTGGCTGTTTACGATAACACGAGGAAGATATCCGGTTTTATTGAGTTTCTAAAAGAGCAGATGGTGAAGACGTGGGAGAAAAAGAAGAGGATGCCGGTAAAGTTGAATATGTTTTTGTGATGAGGTATGAAATTTGACCGATCTTGTTCTGCCTGATTTTGCAAAAAACGTGCCGTGACAGGAAATACAATCTTGTCACGGCACGTTTTGAATTCTTATTTCTTAATCTGATTCAACTGTTCATTTAAAGCCAGAAGCTGTTCTTTCGTCACGGTCAGGCCGGTCATTCCTGCCATGCTGATCATGCGAAGAAGGGTAAAGCTTCCGAGCATCTGCATAGTAGCTTCATTAAGCATGGAAGCTGCCTGCTGCCCGCCTGCCATCTGTTCCATCATAGCGGCAAATAGCGCTTTTCCGCCTTCGGCTTTCAGAATATCCTCCAGTTTATCATTCAGTGAGAGATATCCCTCCGGTGCAGTAATATCGAACCAGTTCAGGATGGCCCCCTTTTCTTTCAGACGGTAGTCTTCATTGAATACTTCCACCTTGCGAAGGAAACTTTCATCTTTACATTCCCCTGCAATCGCCGTCAGCGTTGTTCCGTCACTGTTCGGAACTTCAAAATAGAAGAAATGTTCCGGTGAAGTCTGCTTTCCAAGGCTGACTCCATTTGCAAACAGTTCGACTTCCGGCTGGTTGGAGTAGACGGTTACCTTTGTCACATCTTCTACACGGTCCACATATCTCTTGCCGCAGATGTGAACGAAAGGATCCTCGGATAACCATGCCTTGTAAGCGTAGAAGGAATCCTTTTTATATTTGCGGTCAAAAGTGATAAGGCCTTTGTGGTTCTGTCCGTTTTCACCGCCTTCGTTGCGGGAATCTGCTCCGAAGTCAAACATATTCCATACGTGGGTTGCCCACAGATATTTTCTGGTGTAAAGCTGTTTGATCAGTTCTTCATGGTAATATGCCTGATATTCTTCTGTGTAATCCCCCTGATCCGGATTGGAAGTATGCCAGTTCAGTGCTTCGCAGCCGTACTCGCTGCAGCCGATCGGAATGTTCGGATGTCTTTCGTGGAAGTTATCAAACCACGGCCCGTTCATAGAAGTATTTCCGCCGTACCATCCGAAATAGTGGTTGTAGGATACTACGTCCGGGATCTGGATGTACGGATCGTCTATGCTGCAGGTGGAAAGACATGCGATGGTGGTCAGGCGTGTCTTGTCCATTTCGTGAACCAGATCATTCAGGATCCGATGGTTTTCAAGAAGATCCTCATCGGACTCGCCGCCCATAGTGATCTCATTGGACAGTCCCCACACAAAGATGGACGGATGATTGTAATTCTGTACGATCAGTTCCTTCATCTGGGAAATGGTGTTCTCGCGTCCTTTCGGCATGTGGGTGGAGATGTACGGAATCTCTGCCCATACGACCATTCCCCTCTCGTCACAGAGATCGTAGAAATACTGGTCATGCTGGTAGTGAGCCAGACGGATGGTGGTCGCTCCGAGTTCGCAGATCAGATCCATATCCTCTTCGTGATGCTCCGGAAGCAGGGCGTTTCCGATTCCCCATCGGTCCTGATGGCGGGATACGCCGCGCAGTGGATATTCCTTGCCATTTAAAATGAATCCGTTTTCCGGATCGATCCGGAAGGTTCTGCATCCAAAACGTGCGGACACATTGTCAAGATCCGTTCTGTTTTCTTCCAGCACAGCTTCTGCCGTATAGAGATACGGGTCTTTTCTTCCGTTCCACAAATGTACGTTTTCCAGCGTAAATGAAACGGCAGTATCGGCGCATGTTGTCTCGGCAACGACATTTCCCTCTGCGTCTTTTATCGTATAGCGGATCTGCTGGGCATCTGTTTTATTTGTCACGAATACTTCTACATTTACATTTGCAGATGTTCCGGTAACCTCCGGTGTTACCTGGATGCCGGGGCCGCCGAAGTAATCCAGATCAAAATGGGAACTGCTTACGGCAAGGATATTGACATTCCGATACAGGCCGCCGTAGAATGTGAAGTCCGCGTGCTGTGGATAGACGGTGTCATTTACACTGTTATCGACTTCGATTACGATCAGGTTTTTGGCTTTCAGAGCGTCCGTGATGTTGACTCTCCAGGTGGAGTATCCGCCGTCGTGACTTGCCAGCTTCCTGCCGTTCACATAGACGGAAGCAGAAGAGTTGGCTCCGCAGAGTTCCAGATAATACAGGTCTGCTTCCGGAAGTTCTGATTTTTCAAGTTCTTTTGCGTAAAATGCGGTTCCGCGATACAGGTCATTTCCGCCGTCCTGGCCGTCGATCGCGTTCCAGGTGTGCGGGAGATTCACCCAGTACCAGCGCTCGGGCATGTGTTCCGGTACGGAGTCTGCCTCTTTGGAAAATGCCCATTTGGTATTAAAATTCAGAATCTGTCTCATGTTATATTCCTCCTAATTGGCGCTTTGTTTCGCCTTTAGAATCTCGATGTTTTCCAGTACTTTTTTCTTGCCCAGCGGATAGATGAAGATCAAGCTGAGTCCTACAATTAGGTATAATACAGCAGGAATCAAGGTTGCAATATTGTAAATACCCTGTACAACAGCTTCGGTCTGCACCTGGGCCGCAGAATCGAATCCGATCCATCCGAGAGCCCATCCTCCAAGCCCTCCGGCAACGGCCTGTCCCAGCTTACGCGCAAAGGAATATACCGCATAAACGGTTCCGTCCTCGCGGCTTCCGGTGCGGATTTCCTGGTCGTCGATGATGTCGGTGATGAAGGCCCACATGATCAGGTTGAACACACCGAATCCAAGGAAACCGATGACATTGATGATAATGTAAGTCCACATGGACCTGGTCCGCATAAGGAACAGCAGGAAACAGGCAATCGCGCCGCTGAGACTTCCGAAGATTCCAAGTTCTTTCTTCCCGAACTTACGGCTGAGCGGGACAGCGACCGGTGCCAGAATGATACCGGGCAGCATGCTGACTGCATTCATGACCATCACGCCGCTCTTGTCCTTGAAATAATCGATGAACAGATATTGGTTGATGGACTGATTCAGGATCTGGGCTGCAAGGATACAGATGGAAGCGATGACAATACCAATCAGTGCGCGGTTGGTGACCAATGTTTTTACCGTATCAATAAATCCCACCTGCTTTACATTCTCTGCAGGAACAGCTTTTACACGCTCTGTTGTCATAAAATAACAGACGAGGTAGCTGGCAATAGAAAGAATAGAAAATACAAGGGCAACGATCGGGAAAAGTTCACCTTTTACAATCTGATTCCCTGCCGCGTCGGAAGCATACAAAATGGCCGGAGCGCCGATGCCCACAGCAATATTTGCGACTACAGAACCAAGGCTTCGGAAGGTAGAAAGCGCTGCACGGTCATCTGCTTCCGGACTGATCAGAGAAGCCATGGAACCGTAAGGAATATTGATCGCGGTGTAAAAAATGCTGCCCCAGAGAAGGTAGGTGGCAAACATATAGACGATGCGCAGCGTCATCGGCGCGTTGGCCATGGAAGTCTGATACATCAGGAAACTGGCAAGTGCCACCGGTCCGCACATACGGCGCAGCCACGGTTTGAATTTACCGTCCTTTGCAGGCTTTGCCTTGTCGGCAATACGCCCCATCGTTACATCGGTAAATGCATCAACGACCCTTGCTACAACAAACAGGGTTCCTACAAGCCCCGGGCTGATTCCAAGTACTTTTGTGTAGAACACCATCAAAAATACACTGGCAAATGTGAATGTGAAGTCGTTACCGAGGTTACCGATCAGGTAGCCGACCTTGTCCCGCCAGCCAAAGGGACGAATCTGTTTTTCTTTGTTCATTCGTTTTCTCTCCTTTGTTTAAAGATTTATTTGTAATGCTTATCCTAAAGGATATCCGAAATTTCAGTGAGTAATATCTTTGCTGAATTTGTAATATTTTTATATTATGTTGAAAAATAATAAAATATATACAATAATTGGAATGTAAGACAAAATATGGAAGGAAGAATGAGAATGAAATACGATGCTACTCTAAAATTTTTTACAGATATCATGGAAAATATGCAGCTTGAAGTCAGGATTTTCAAAAAGCCGTATGGGGAAGTGGAAGAAATGGCAGGCGGAATACGCAAAATTGTGTTTCAGCTGATCGATTATGAAAAATATGCGTATCGTTTTTTCTCTTCCTGCAAGCCAAACACGATTTACAAAGTGTTTGATGAATTTCTGTTTAATTTTATCATCATGCTGCTTCCGGACACCGAAGTGCCGTCTTATATGGTCATCGGACCTTATACGATGAACCCGTGGACCGAAGATGCAATCTTAAATAAAGCGCAGGAATTTCATGTTTCATCCAGTCTCTATCCGGCATTTAAGGACTGTTATGAATCTGTTCCGATCGTGGTGGATTCCAGCACGCTTTTTATGTTGGTAAATGTGTTTGCGGAAAATATCTGGGGATCCAGGGATGCATTTACAATGCAGGAGTTAATCGGAGGAGCGGAGATCCTTCCTGATGCCGGGAAGAGGGAGAAGGTTTTCATAGCTCCGGATGAACTGCAGATGAAAATGAAGAATCTGGAAGAAAAATATCTGTCAGAAAATGAAATGCTTCAGGCAGTTGCAAAAGGACAGCTCCATAAGATCGAGATGTATCTTGGCCGGATCAACCTGCAGACGGTAGAACAGCGGGTGGCGGACCGGACACGAAATGCCAAGAATTATGCGATCATCACAAACACACTCTTGAGAAAAACGGTGGAAAATTGCGCGGTACATCCATTCCATATCGACAAAGTCTCAGCGGAGTTCGCAAAGAAAATCGAACTTCAGACTTCCGAAAAAGGGGTGACTTTGCTGATGAAAGAGATGGTGAGAAAATATACACTTCTTGTAAAGAATCATTCTCTTCGGGGATATTCTCCTGTTATAAGAAGGGTGATGATCAATATTGATTCCGATCTGGCCGCGGACTTAAGCCTCAGCAGGCAGGCACGGCTTCTGGAAGTGAATCCCAGTTATCTGTCAACCCTGTTTAAGAAAGAGACCGGTCTCACCCTGACAGAATACGTGACAAGAAAGAGGATTGACCAGGCAATCTTTCTGCTTAACTCTACCAATATGCAGATTCAGACGGTGGCGGCGTATTGCGGAATTCCGGATCTTTGTTACTTTACGAAAACATTCAAAAAGCTTGTCGGAATGACTCCTACGGAGTACAGAGGGTATGTGATGCGATAGGAAAATGATTCTGGATATGATTGCTTGATCTGATTACTTGATTTGAAAAGAAAGGTTTGTTATCATGAATTTAGAGTTGCATATTCAGTGTGGAAACAGGAAGGAGGAACGTATATGCCAATCGGAATTATTGCCAATTCACTTTCTGTGATCGTTGGCGGTATTGTGGGGATGATAGCGGGAAACAGACTCTCAGCTGATTTCAAAGAAAAGTTAAATATGATCTTCGGCATTTGCGCTATGGGGATGGGCATCAGCTCAATTGCACTGATGGAGAACATGCCCGCAGTTATTTTTGCAGTGATTTTTGGAACATCGTTCGGATTGCTCATACATCTTGGAGAGAAGATTAACAAAGCGTCAAAAGGAATGGAAACGATCATCGGAAAGTTTATGAAATCCGGAAATCATGGGTTATCGGAAAAGGAATTTGAAGATACGCTTGTCACGGTAATCGTTTTGTTCTGCGCCAGCGGAACCGGTATATATGGTTCCATTATTTCAGGTATGAACGGCGATCACAGCATTTTGATAGCAAAATCGATTTTGGATTTTTTCACGGCTTTGATTTTTGCCTGCATTCTGGGAGGCGTGGTGGCCGTTATTGCAATTCCGCAGTTTCTCATTTTCTTTTTGATATTTTTGTTGGCAGGGATCATCTATCCACTGACGACGCCTGCAATGATCAATGATTTCAAGGCCTGCGGCGGATTCCTTCTTCTTGCTACAGGTTTTCGTATGATTAAAGTGAAAATGTTTCCGACAGCGGATATGATACCTGCGATGATACTTGTTATGCCCTGCAGTTGGATATGGGTTACATATATTATGCCGTTTGTCAGTTGATGGCATGGAAAGTGAGGATATGGTATGGCGTTAGCGAGTGAAAAGATCTATACGATTGAAGATATTTACAATTTACCGGAAGGGCAGAGGGCGGAATTGATTGATGGGCAGATTTATATGATGGCGCCTCCGAATAGACAACATCAGGAAATAGTCGGGGAACTATACAGAGAAATTTCAAATTATATACGTTCCAATCATGGATCATGTAAGCCATATATTGCGCCGTTTGCCGTATTTTTGAATGAAAATGATAAAAATTATGTTGAGCCGGATATTGCTGTTATCTGTGATAGAAATAAATTGAACGAAAAAGGCTGCCTGGGAGCACCGGACTGGATTATTGAAGTTGTTTCGCAAGGGAGCCAGCGTATGGATTATATGATAAAATTGTTCAAGTATCGAACGGCTGGGGTCAGGGAATATTGGATCGTTGATAGACAGAGAAACAGAATTACGGTGTACAATTTCCAGAACGATGACGTAAAAGAATTTTCTTTCTCGGATATGGTGAAGGCTGGAATATTTGAAGATTTTGAAATGGATTTTTCGAATGTTATTTGAAATTATCAAATAGGTAAGAAAAAGGGATGCTGCTTTGGGTAAAGGGCATCCCTTTTTTGGAAGTTGTTATAAGTTTTTAGCTCTAAGCTGTCTCCGCAATATGCCTTGCCACATACACCCCGCTTGCGGATGCGTGGGACAGGGAATGGGTCACACCGCTTCCGTCACCGATCACATACAGTCCTTTGTATGGCGTTTCCAGGTTTTCGTCAATATCCACTTCCATGTTATAAAACTTAACTTCTACGCCGTAGAGAAGGGTATCATCATTCGCGGTACCCGGTGCAATCTTATCCAGAGCATAGATCATCTCGATGATTCCGTCAAGGATTCGTTTCGGCAGTACCAGACTCAAATCTCCCGGAGTTGCGGCGAGTGTCGGGCGCACCAGTCCTTCTTCGATTCGTTTCTCATTGCTTCGTCTTCCTCGGATCAGATCCCCGAAACGCTGTACGATCACGCCGCCGCCCAACATATTTGACAGACGGGCAATACTTTCTCCGTATCCGTTGCTGTCTTTAAATGGCTCAGAGAAATGCTTGGAAACAAGCAGGGCGAAGTTTGTGTTCTCTGTCTGCTTTGCGGGATCTTCATAACTGTGTCCGTTTACGGTCACGATTCCTTTTGTATTTTCATTTACGACGATTCCGTTCGGATTCATGCAGAAGGTACGGACATTGTCCTCGAATTTCTCAGTGCGGTATACGATCTTGCTTTCGTAGAGTTCGTCGGTCAGGTGAGAGAAGATTTCAGCCGGAATTTCCACACGCACACCGATATCAACGCGGTTGGAGCTGGTCGGTATTTTCATTTCGCGACAGACTTTTTCCATCCATTTGCTACCGCTTCTACCTACGGATACAATACATTTTTCGCAGTCGTCAAACTGTTCGCCGCAGTATACGCGATAACCTCCGTCTGCCATCTCAAGGCGGTCAACCTGATAATTGAAGCGGAATTCAACCTTATCTTTCAGTTCAGCGTAAAGGTTTTCCAGAACCACATAATTGATGTCGGTTCCCAGATGACGGACAGAAGCATTCAGAAGATTCAGTTTGTTCTGCATGCAGAGCTTTTTGAATCGGGTTCCGGCTGTGGAGTACATACGCGTTCCCTCTCCGCCGTGTGTTACGTTGATTTCATCTACATATTCCATCAACTCGATTGCCTTTTTGCGCCCGATATGTTCGTAGAGTGTACCGCCAAAATCATTGGTAATATTGTATTTTCCATCAGAAAATGCACCTGCACCGCCAAAACCGCTCATGATTGCACACGTTTTGCAGTTTATGCAGGATTTTACTTTTTCGCCGTCGATTGGGCAGCGCCGTTTTTCGAGCGGGTTGCCCAGCTCAAATACGGCAATCTTTAAATCAGCATTCTGCTTTACTAATTCATATGCAGAAAAAATTCCCCCCGGTCCTGCGCCGATAATAATAATGTCATATTTCATAATGATCTCCTTTCGTCATGTGGTCTGTACAACATTTACAGAAGACACTTTTTTATAGGATATGCAGTTTCCCTAATAACATAAGGAACTCGCAGTCTTATTTTGGGGATAAGAATACGAGTTCCGATGTAGTCACTTCTTAACATTTCCTATTTGTCGTATATGTTTTTCTGCTCTTATCATAGCACAATTTATAGAGCGATTCCAGAGAGAAGTTTACACTATCGAAACGATATTGTAAATTGACAATTTGGAAATAAGAAAATAAAATTAAAGGAGAGAATTGCTGCAAACTATCTTAAAATAGCAAGATTAGAAGATAAGAAGAGAGGTAGAAGACGATGGAATTACTGGAACTTATGAGAACAAGACGCAGTGTCAGAAGCTACAAAGACGATGCAGTGTCAGAGGAAGATATCACAAAAATCTTACAGGCAGGTATGCTTTCCGCATCCGGTAAAGCGATCCGTCCATGGGATTTTATCGTAGTTGAAGATAAAGTAGTTCTTCAGAAAATGGCCGGATGCCGTGCAGGCTCTGTTAAAATGCTGAAAGAAGCAGCTTGCGCGATCGTTGTTGTCGGGAACGGTGATGCTTCTGATGTATGGATTGAGGACTGTTCAGCAGTCATGAGCAACATGCACTTGATGGCACATGCCCTCGGACTTGGAAGCTGTTGGGTACAGGGAAGACTCCGTAAAGCAGATGACGGAAGAGATACAGAAGAGTATGTAAGAGATATTCTCGGCTATCCGGAGAATTATAAACTCCTTGCAATCCTGACGGTAGGAGTACCGAACGAAGAAAAAGCAGCATATGAGCTGGATAAACTTCCGGTGGAGAAGATCCACAGAGAAAAATTCTAGAGAGAATATTTGGTAGATGACTTTTCAGAAGATGAGAAGAGTTTCATGAAAGTGAAGGTCTTCTCATCTTTTTTGCCATGCATACGCTAAAATGTGGTGGTAGACTGTTTTAAACGTCGAATTTTATCGAAATATCACTTTATTTATCGATTGGCAAAAGGCTATTGACATCGGTCGTTCTATTTTTTATATTGAATGTAATCAAAAAATCAGGAAAGCATTATTTTAGAGAGTGACATTGCGGAGAAACCAGTATAAAACACAAGAAAGTTTGCAATGAAAGTAACTAATTGTTTTTATTGCGCACGAAAAAAATAGTGTAATATACTGAAAGGAGAAATGGATGCAGGAAGTAAAACTGCAATGGCATTCAGCGTTTGCCTCTGCGCTAAGAATTGAACTTGAGGAAAATGTGGATAATCTGCTAATAGAAGAGGAACACCTCCTGGGAAAGAAACCGATGCAGATAGATGTTCTGATTGTCAAAAAGGATGTCGGAATTCGTATTCGTAAGAATATTGGACGAATATTCAGGAAGCACAATATAATTGAATATAAATCGCCGGAAGACTATCTCAGTATTAACGATTTCTATAATGTATTTGGGTATGCCTGTCGTTATCAGGCAGATACGGATAAAGTAATGGAAATAGATCCGGAAGAAATTACAATTACATTTGTTGCCCATTCCTATCCAGGGAAGATGTTAGAACATCTGAAGAAAGTATGGCATATGCACATAGTAAAAAAGGAGGGCGGAATATATTATCTGACAGGAGCAGCGTTCCCGATTCAATTAGTGGTGACAAAGGAATTGTCCGATACAAATAATTTCTGGTTGAAAAGTATAAGGAACGATTATAAAGAAAAAGAAGAATTCATGGAGCTGCTTGACCGGTATGAGATGAAGAAGGAATCGGTTTATTATCAGGCTGTGATGGATATTATTCTTCGGGCAAACAGAAAAGTGATCGAGGAGGAACGGAAAGTTATGTGTGATGCGTTAAGAGAATTGTATGAAGAATGGTTTGCGGATGAATTGGAAATGAAGAGAAAAGCAGCAGTGGCTGAGGGACTTAAACAGGGACTTAAACAGGGAATTGAGCAGGGAATTGAGCAGGGAATTGAGCAGGGAATTGAGCAGGGAATCGAGCAGGGAATCGAGCAGGGAATCGAGCAGGGAATCGAGCAGGGAATCGAGCAAGGTGCAGAACTAAGCTTACTTGAATTGATAGCTAAAAAGCTTAAAAAACATAAATCTCCGGAACAGATCGCAGAGGATTTGGAGGAAGATGTATCGGTCATTGAAAGAATTTGTAATGTAATGAAGGACTTCGCGCCGGAATATGATACGATTTCAATTTACAAACATATGCAGAAGATGTGAAATATAACAAGGGAATGCCGCTATACGCGGTGTTCCCTTTGTTATATCGTGAGGATGTACTCTCTGAGGCATGGAAACGAGTAAAAGCTAACAAAGGTTCCAGTGGTGTGGATGGTATCGAAATCGAGGATATTGAAACGATGGGAATCGAGAAATATCTAACAGAACCTCACTAACCAAAGAAATTCCATAAAGTAAAAATGAAGAAAGTATCAGCCAAAACTTCCACGGTCCTGCATGGGACAAGTGGAATCTTGGGCGTCCCTTCCCCATCTGTCTAAATCGCTTCTAAAACATTCTCATATTTTTCCATAATATGTTCTTTCAAGGATATAAATGCAGGTATATAACTTTCTATAATAATCTGGACCAGGTTTCTGGCGGCTTCGCCATTATAAATATGTGTCATATCGTTACGTGACTTCAGCATAGAAAGCCATATGTCTTCATCAAGAAAATCATATATGGAATAAGCCGCCTTGATAATTTCCCTGGGTGAACCAGTGAGTGCAATGCTTTTCCCTTCATATCTCAACAGTTCTTTCAGAACTTTCCAACCCAGTTCAAATTGGATAAAGAATTTATCAATGATACCACTGATGATAAATTCATTTGTCAGGTCTTCATTCTGAGCTTTGGAAAGAATATTAAGGTTGGAAATAAAATTATCAAATTTTTTCATAAATAATCCTCCCTTCCTTTTCAATAGAATTTAGTAGTTTTTTGTCGACAGATTTATCTAGATCGACTACATCAAAATCCAACAGTGTCGAAGTCTCCTCCCTTGCTGCAAGTGTAAAACCTATAACATTTCCGCCGTGCACTGCAAGGTCAATGTCACTTGCGCGGTAAAAATCTCCACGTGCTCTGGAACCAAATAAGATGACTTGTTTTATTTGGTATTTTTGTGCAAAATTTATGATTTCTTCTAAAACAACCGGCTTAATACCTGTCTTGCCTATTTCTTTTAGATATTCCATAAAGGCTCCTCTTAATCATCATTTTTGTTATTTTACATTTTATCATTATTGCCCGGTAAAGTCATCTTATTCCGTGAAGATAAATTTCATCGAAACAAAAAAATATTTTTTTCTCACAGAGCAAGCAGAATCAGTGCCATAAAGCAACCAAAAAAGAGAGCAAACGCTCTCTTTTTCGCTGCCGAACACACACTACTATCTAAGGAAATCACAAAGCGTAAAAATGAAGAATTACCAGCCCAAGGTTCCACCTGTCCCATGCAGGACCGTGGAAAACGCCGGCACTTGCTTGCAGAAGCCGCATTTAGCGGCGCCCCTGCAAGCGTAGTACCGCTGCGTTTTCCCCCGAGCGAAAGCGAGTCCTGCATGGGACAGGTGGAATCTTGGGCGTCCCTCCCCCATTTTCACACAAATTTCCCCTCCTTTTTTCACAAAACCACTTGCAATACCCCACCATATATGTATAATGTAATTTGTTCGGTAATTTTTAAAAAAAAGTATAGTATTATAAAACGGGAGGTGTAATTTTGGATATCGGAAAGAAGCTGAAGGAGTTGCGGCTTGCGAATGACCTGACATTAGGTGATCTTGCATCGCGAAGCGAGCTGACGAAGGGATTTCTGTCCCAGGTGGAACGGAATCTTACCACGCCAAGTATCGCAACTCTTGAGGACATTCTGGAGGCGCTTGGAACCAATTTATCCGAGTTTTTTCACGAGGAAGAGGAAAAGCAGATCGTCTTTGGAACTCAGGATTTCTTTGAGGACATCCAGGATGATTACACGATAGAATGGGTTATCCCCAATGCGCTGAGAAATAAGATGGAGCCGATTTTGCTGACGCTTCATCCACATAAAAAAAGTAATGAATTACTGGCACATCAGGGCGAAGAGTTCGGTTATGTATTGAAAGGCAACGTGACGCTGGTTTGCGGTAATAAGAAATATAAGCTGAAAGCGCAGGAGACTTTCTACATGGACGGAACAAAGAGCCACTATTTGTACAATCATGGGAGTAGTGACGCGAAGGTGCTGTGGATCACAACACCACCGATGTTCTAGGAAGGAGAAGGTGATATGGAACAGAAGAAGCTGATTGAGTTTCGCAATATTGTGAAAAACTTTGATGGGCAGATTGTGTTAAAAGGAGTTAACCTTGACATTTATGAAAATGAATTTGTGACGTTATTGGGCCCCAGCGGTTGTGGGAAGACGACACTTTTAAGAATCCTCGGAGGCTTTCTGGAAGCTGATGAGGGGAAGGTGATCTTTGATGGTGAGGAGATCAGCCAGAAACCGCCGTATGAACGCGAACTGAATACGGTTTTCCAGAAATACGCGCTGTTTCCACATCTCAGCGTGTATGAGAATATTGCATTTGGCTTGAAAATCAAGAAAATGAGTAAGGACGTTATTGAGCAGAAAGTCATGAAGATGCTCAAATTGATCGGTCTGGAAGGGTATGAGAACAAGAATACGACCCTTCTATCCGGAGGTCAGCAGCAGAGGGTTGCGATTGCAAGAGCGCTGGTAAATGAACCGAAGGTATTGCTTCTTGATGAGCCTCTGGCGGCTTTGGACTTAAAGCTTCGTAAGGAAATGCAGTACGAATTGAAGCGCATCCAGCAGGAAGTAGGGATTACCTTCATCTTTGTAACACATGATCAGGAAGAAGCGCTTACGATGTCGGACAAGATCGTGGTCATGAAAAACGGAGAGATCCAGCAAGTAGGCACGCCGGAAGAGATTTATAATGAACCGGCAAACCGTTATGTGGCAAATTTCATCGGAGAAAGCAATATTCTTCCGGGAGTTATGCTGGAGGATTACAAAGTTCGGTTTGATGATATCACCTTTGATTGTGTGGACTTTGGGTTCCGTGAAAACGAAAAAGTCGATGTTGTCATCCGTCCGGAAGACATTGATATCGTAGATGTAAAAGACGGTAAGATGACAGGTGAAGTCTTAAGTGTTCTCTTCAAAGGCGTACACTATGAAATCATTGTGGAAACGGTTCCGGGTACCAGTGTTACGGTCGATATGCGCGTGATCCATAACCATGATGTGACCAGTGAAGACGGAAAAGAAAAGATCAGTGCCAACAATTTCTATGTGGACGTGGAAGACGTACAGAATCTGGATGACAAGGAAATCGTCGCTCTTTCCAATGCACAGGCATGGAATCCGGAGACCGATGATTATATTTCCATTTCCAAAATTGAATACGATCTGAAAGAGGAAGAAGGACAGTATCCGGTTGTATTCTCTACCTCGAACGGAACCAGTATTGAGCGTACGATTTTCGTAGTCAATCAGCCGTTTGTTAAAAATGAAAAGGCAAATGAAGCGATCATGGCATTCAATTTCCAGAAAACGGTAGATGAGATCTTAGAGTCTCAGGCCCTGGATACGGATATTAAGACATGGGCTAATGCACAGGGCTGGAAACTGAGTGATGAAGATCAGAGCATTGACATCAGCGTGGATTATGATTTTGAACCGGAAAATGTAAAAGAAGGTATCTACAAGATTACATTCTCCACGCCGGGACGTGAATTCAAGATTCACACGACCGATTATTCGGAAGTAGGTCAGGAGGTCGGACTGACATTCTTCCCGGAAGATATTCATGTGATGTCAAGGATGGTATATTAAATGAAACGCTTTTCACAGCTTGCAATCCCTTATATTGTGTGGGCCGCAATGATGCTGGTGCTTCCTATGGCTCTGATCGCACTTTATTCGATCACGGAACCGGGAAATTCCATCATTTCATTTTCCATCACACTGGATCACTACGTCAAATTTTTCACCGACCAGGATTTTTTGATTATACTTTGGCGTTCCATTTGGATTGCAGTTAAAACAACCATACTTTGTCTTCTTATCGGCTATCCGATTGCATATTTTATCGCGCGGAGCAGCGAAAAGGTCCAGAATATTCTGGTGCTTTGCGTAACGATTCCAATGTGGATCAACATGTTGGTAAGAACCTATGCATGGATCGGTCTTCTCAGTGAAGGTGGTCTGGTTCAGAGAATTGCGAGTTTTCTTGGATTTGGGGGAAAAGAATTGCTGTACACGGAAGGTGCCGTCCTTCTGGGCATGGTATATAACTTCCTTCCCTTCATGATTCTGCAGATCAATACGGCATTATGCAAAATGGACCATTCGCTTCTGGAGGCCAGTGCGGATCTGGGAGCGAACCCGGTACAGACCTTCCGGAGAGTGACGCTTCCGCTTTCACTTCCGGGAGTCATCAACGGAATCACACTGGTGTTTCTTCCGGCGGTCAGCTCTTTCTTTATTCCGAAGCTGCTCGGAGGCGGACAGTACTTCCTGATCGGTAATCTGATCGAGAATCAGTTTATCACCGTCGGAGAATGGAACTTCGGAAGTGCGATTTCCATGATAATGGCAGTGATCATGATGCTTCTGATGATGGTTGTGCGTAAGGTGGAAATCCGGAATCAGGGCGGAAAGGAGGAATAAGTCATCATGAAAAAGAACAACCGTATTTTCGGGAAAATACTTATGGCAGTGATGATCATTTTCTTCTATCTGCCGATCGTATATATGATTATTTTTTCCTTCAATGACGGAAAATCCCTTACTCATTTCACTGGATTTTCTTTGCGATGGTATGAGCATATGCTGGAATCCAGGGATATGATGGAGTCGCTTTATACGACATTTAGCATTGCAATAATAGCTACGGTAATATCAACGGTTGCCGGTACAATCGCAGCGATTGGGCTCAGCAAATCAAAGAAGATCGTGCGGGATGTGATGGAGCAGGTAGACAATCTCCCGCTTATGAATCCGGAGATTGTTACGGCGATTGGCTTTATGCTTTTATTTATCACGTTCAAAGTGGAAAAAGGTTATGTGACCATGCTGCTTGCACACATTGCATTTTGTATTCCCTATGTGATTCTGTCCGTTATGCCTAAGATCCGGTCACTGGATCCGAATCTGGCAGATGCGGCCATGGATCTGGGAGCAACTCCGTGGCAGGCACTGACAAAAGTCATTGTGCCGCAGATCACACCGGGAATCGTTTCCGGAGCGCTGATTGCATTTACGATGTCTGTAGATGATTTTATCATTTCCTATTTCGTGACCGGAAGTGGTGTGAAGAACTTAAGTATTATGGTGTATACCATGAGTAAACGTGTTAATCCGAGTATCAATGCGATTTCAACATTGGTGGTTGTGATTATTACAATCGCGCTTCTCGTCATTAATGTGGTGCCGATGATTACAGCCCGCAAAGCGAAAAAGGCGGATATCGGACGAAAGAAGATGATGATTCCGGCGATCGGTGCAGTCTGTGTGATTTTGATTGCTGTGGGAATCTTCCGATTCGGCAGACAGGCAGATGCACGTCCGTTTGAAGGTCAGACTCTTTATGTGTACAATTGGGGTGAGTATACGGGCGAAAATATTCTGTCCGATTTCGAGGAAAAAACCGGTGCCAAAGTGGTTATGGAGAATTTTGATTCGAATGAACAGATGTACATCAAGGTGGCAAACGGAGAGGCTTACGATATCCTTGTTCCGAGTGATTACATGATTCAGAGACTGATTGAAGAGGATTATCTCCAGGAGCTGGATTACTCGAAATTGGATTGTCTGGATAATCTCGTTGACGATGTGAAGAATCTGCCATACGATCCGGGCAATAAGTACTCTATTCCATATTTCTGGGGAACAGTCGGCATCGTTTATGACACGACAAAAGTAGACCTGGAAGATCTGGAAAGAGAAGGCTTTAATATTTTCCTTGATGAGAAATATAAAGGAGATATTTATCTTTATGATTCAGAAAGAGATGAATTCATGATCGCTTTAAAGGCTCTCGGATATTCCATGAATACGGAAGATCCGGATGAACTTCAGAAAGCTTACGAATGGCTGGTACAGTGTGTACAGACCATGGAGCCTGAAATCGTTATGGATGAGATCATTGACAACATGGCGCAGGGCAGAAAGGCACTGGGACTTATTTATTCCGGGGATGCGACCTATGTCATGTCTGAAAATGAAGATATGGGATATTACCTGCCGGAGAGTGGTACAAACCTGTGGTCTGATGCGATGGTTATCCCGAAAAATGCCAAGAACCCGGAGCTGGCACATGCATTTATCAATCATGTATGTGAGTATGAAGGTGCATATGATAACTCCAGTTATGTCGGATATACTTCGGCAAATAAGGAAGTGCTGGAAGATCTGTCCGGTGAAGGCGGAGATTTTGAAGGAATTGATGCATACATTCCAAGAAGCGGTTATGAACTGGACGAAGTATTCGTTTACAATGAGAATACGAGAAAAGAAATCAGTAATCTGTGGAGTAAGGTGAAGATTGCGGCTAGTAATGCAAATTAAGATAAGGTGTTTTGAAGAAGAGGCGGAGATGTCGCTGATAGCAGCGGCAGCTCCGCTTTTCAAGACGGGGGATACAATACAAAAGCGATTTACAAGTGATATTGGAAATGCTAAAATGTAATAAATGAATCAGATAGAAAGTGAAGTGTATAGATGGGTATATATGTGAATAGTAAAAATGCTTACGCACTATACAAAAAAGAAACGGCTAAACCATACTTTGTGGATAAAACTGTGTTGTTAAAGGAATTGTTCCCTTTAGTGGAAGAAGGAAGTCATTATTTATGCATAACGAGACCGAGGCGTTTTGGAAAAACGGTCATGGCTAATATGGTTGCTTCCTTTTTTTCAAAAGGACACAGAGCAAATGATGTTTTTCAGAATTTGCAGATTTATCAGGACAAAGATTATGAAAAATATCTTAATAAATATACGGTTATTCATATTATGTTTAATGATTTGCCACGAAATTGTAATTCATACAAACAGTATATTGATCGTATTGAAGAAACATTAATCAAGGACTTGAAAAAAGAATATCCGGATATGCCAATAGACGATCAGAATGCAGTGTGGGATACTCTTCTTGAAATATACGCCGAAAAACAAGATATAAATATTGTATTTGTTTTTGATGAGTGGGATTTTATTTTTCATCAGAAATTTGTTACGGAAGATGATAAGTTATCCTATTTACAATTCTTGAGAAATCTTTTGAAGGACAGACCGTACATTGCACTTGTATATATGACAGGAATTTTACCAATTGCCAAATATTCCAGTGGTTCTGAACTGAATATGTTTGCAGAATTTACTATGACGACGGAACAAAGATTTTCTGAATATTTTGGTTTTACAGACGAAGAAGTAGATGTGCTTTATTTGCGTTATATAGAAAATTGCGCATCAACCAAGATGGTTACAAGGGATGATTTACGGGAGTGGTATGATGGTTATCATACACGTAAAGGAGAACGATTGTATAATCCTCGTTCAATCGTGTTATCACTTTCTAATAATAATACAGGCAATTACTGGACAAGTTCAGGACCATATGATGAAATTTTTTATTATATTGAAAACAATATTGCTGATGTAAGAGAAGATTTGGCACTTATGGTATCAGGTATACCGGTACCCGCAAAAATTCAGGAATATGCAGCGACATCTATGAATTTGCAGACAAGAGATGAAATATTTTCTGCGATGGTGGTATATGGATTTTTGACATATGAAAATGGAAAAGTTATGATTCCCAACAAAGAGCTAATGGATAAATTTGCTGATATGTTAAAAAAGGAAGCTTCATTGGGTTATGTGTATCGATTGGCGAAAGAATCGGATCGAATGCTTAGAGCTACATTAGCCGGAGATACGGAAACGATGGCAGAAATTCTGGAGCTTGCACATGATACGGAAATACCGTTATTAAGCTATAATGACGAAACAGAATTAACAGCTGTTGTGAATCTTGTATATTTATCAGCAAGAGACAATTATCGTGTGGAACGAGAAGATAAGTCCGGTGTAGGATATGTGGATTTTATTTTTTATCCGGTAAATCGGGATGCGGATGGGATTATTTTGGAATTAAAGGTAGATCACAGTCCCGATGAAGCAATCAGGCAGATTAAAGATAAAAAATATATTCTACGTTTTACAGGGAAATTGGGTGAAGAACGTAAATGTGCAGGAAGAATTCTTGCGGTTGGAATTAGTTATAATAAAAAGCAGAAGAAACATGCCTGCAAAGTAGAAGTATTAAATTAGTAGGGTAGGATTCATAAGAGAATGCAGAATTAGGCTTGCATTTCCTGTGTGAGTATGATACGATGACGGTAGTTAAAGAAGAGTCCGGTCTACTGACGGAGAAAGCGTGGAGTACCACGGGGGAGCCGGATTCTGGAACGCCGACCGTCTGGGCAGCATATGTATTTTACATGTGTTGCCTTTTTTGTTCCTCTTTAACAGGACGATTTATCTAATATAACAGTAAATTTTATTTTTGGCAGCATTTACCTGCAAAAGAAGAAGGGAGAAAAACATGGGATTCAAATCAGATATTGAAATCGCACAGGAATGTCAGATGTCACCGATTACTGAAATTGCAGCAAAGGCAGGCATTGATGACAAGTATTTAGAGCAGTACGGAAAATACAAAGCAAAAATTGATTACAATCTGTTAAAAGAAAGCGATAAAAAGGATGGAAAACTGATTCTTGTTACCGCAATCAACCCGACTCCGGCCGGAGAAGGAAAAACTACGACTACGATCGGACTTGCTGATGGTATGCAGAAGCTCGGTAAAAATGTTATGGTTGCACTTCGTGAGCCATCCCTTGGACCTGTATTTGGTGTAAAAGGTGGGGCTGCCGGCGGCGGATATGCACAAGTAGTTCCGATGGAAGATATCAACCTTCATTTTACAGGAGACTTCCATGCGATCGGCGCAGCGAATAACCTTCTTGCAGCAATGATCGATAATCATATTTACCAGGGAAATGAATTGAATATTGATCCGAGAAAGATTACCTGGAAACGCTGCGTGGACATGAACGACCGTCAGCTTCGCTATGTGGTAGACGGACTTGGCGGAAAACCGAACGGAACTCCTCGTGAAGACGGATACGACATTACCGTTGCATCTGAGATCATGGCAGTTCTTTGTCTCGCAAAGGATATTACAGATTTAAAAGAACGTCTATCTCGTATCATCATCGGATACACATACGGAAAGATCGCAGACCAGAAGCCGGTAACAGCAGGCGATCTTCATGCAGAGGGAGCTATGGCTGCACTGCTTAAGGATGCTTTGAAACCGAACTTGGTACAGACACTTGAGAAAGTTCCGGCCATTGTACACGGCGGACCATTTGCAAATATTGCTCACGGATGTAACTCTGTAACTGCTACAAGAATGGCAATGAAGCTGGCTGATTATGCAATCACAGAAGCCGGATTTGGTGCGGATCTCGGAGCAGAGAAATTCCTTGATATCAAATGCCGTATGGCAGGAATCAAGCCAAATGCAGTTGTCATTGTAGCAACTGTTCGTGCTTTGAAATACAACGGCGGTGTAGCAAAAGCAGATCTCAATAACGAAAATCTGGAGGC
Organism: Bariatricus sp. HCP28S3_A4; assembly: GCF_052066395.1. Classification (NCBI taxonomy): domain Bacteria; kingdom Bacillati; phylum Bacillota; class Clostridia; order Lachnospirales; family Lachnospiraceae; genus Bariatricus; species Bariatricus sp. HCP28S3_A4. The sequence continues at coordinate 26,317 of NZ_JBQHSE010000010.1, forward strand.
GCTGGAAAAAGGGCTTCCGAACCTGCTGAAGCATGTAAGTAATATTAAAAATGTTTATAAGCTCCCGTGTGTTGTTGCGATCAATGCATTCCCGACCGATACAAAGGCTGAACTGGATCTGGTTGAAGCAAAATGTAAAGAGCTTGGCGTAAATGTTGCACTTTCTGAAGTATGGGCGAAAGGCGGCGAAGGCGGTGTGAAGCTTGCAGAAGAAGTGATTCGTCTCGCAGAAGAACCGAATGATTTCTCTTATTCTTATGAACTTGAGGGAAGTATTGAAGATAAATTAAATCAGATTGTTCAGAAGATTTATGGTGGCAAGCGTGTCGTACTGACGGCCCAGGCACAGAAACAGGCGAAAGAGCTGGAAGCTCTCGGCTTTGGAAACTGCCCGATCTGTGTGGCTAAGACACAGTACAGTCTGACAGATGATCCGACGAAACTTGGCGCTCCGACGGATTTTGAAGTTACGGTTCGTAACCTGAAGATTTCTGCAGGTGCAGGATTTATTGTTGCTCTTACCGGTGAGATCATGACAATGCCGGGGCTTCCGAAAGTTCCGGCAGCAGTAAGAATTGATGTGGATGAGACCGGAAAGATTACAGGATTGTTCTAAAAACAGAAGAAATCAATAATCTATCTGAGTATGAAAACACGGAGGCACAACAAGGTGTCTCCGTGGCTTTTTGCAAATATTATTTTGTTAGAATTTCATTCATAAATGAAATAATTCCCGCTTCAACCGCATCCTTAATATCAGCATAATTATGTATTTCATGACGGTATCCGGAATATAATTTTGTTTTTACCTGATGTCCTGTTTTTACCAGCCAGTTGGAAACTTCACAAATACCCTGACCATATTCGCCGACAGGATCCTGATCGCCGGCGATATTATAGATCGGCAGTGATACCGGTACTTTTTCGGCCCATTCAGTTCCTTTTATGACATCCATCATCTGTGTGAAATACAGCAGTGACTGATTGTTTGTGGGTTTGGTAAAGGCATCAAACGGATCTTCCGCATGATCATGCTGTACATACGGATCAGCACAGATCCATTCATTTCCGATGCTGACTTCGCCGCATCTTTCGCACATCCATCCCAGAAGTGAACCAACAAATTCGGGGTTACAGCCTTTTCCATTTCCTTCGGCTACAATTTTTTCAAGCCCGGTCTGGGCTTCGGAAGCACCGCGGAAAATACCGGTGGTTCCGCAAATGGTTACACCTGCAAGATCGTCTCCGTATTTGGCGATGTAGTCTCTTGCGATGAAAGAGCCCATACTGTGTCCGAACAGGAAATAAGGCAGGTTCGGGTATTTCTCACAAACCAGTTCTTTCAGTGTGTGTTCATCCTCCATCATCGTGTGGACACCCTTGTCACCCCAGTCGCCCCAGGTATCATTTTCCAAAGCCGTTTTTCCGTGTCCTACATGATCGTCGGCAGCTACTATATAGCCGGCATCCAGAAACTTGACGATCATATGCAGATATCTTCTTGAATGCTCGCCAAAACCATGAATTACCTGGACAATTCCCTTTGGTTTGGCAGCCGGAACATAGATCCAGCCATAGACCTCATCGCGTTCATTGAAGGATTTGAATTTTACCTCGTGTAGCATAATAAACACCTCTTTCTTTTGAAATTATGTTGTTTCACTTATATATTTATCCAGATAACATTTCTGTATGAGTGCGACCAGTTCGGGAGCTTTTCCGCCGACAGGAGTTCCGTTCAGACTTTCTGCACTTACACAAAGCTTTGTTGAACTGGATACAAGTACTTCATCAGCTTCAAATAGCTGCTGCATAGTAAAAGAAGTTTCATCAACGGGGATGTTATTTGCCTTACAAATCTCAATGATATGTTTTCGGGTAATTCCCGGTAAAATATAATGGTCCGTGGGGTGTGTAATAAGTACTCCGTCTTTTATTATACTGATGTTGCTGTGCGCACATTCAGTAACGATATCTCCCCGGTGGAACACACATTCATCGCAACCTGCTTCTTCAGCTTTTTGAGCTGCAATACAATTGACCATCAGATTTAACGTTTTAATATTACAATGAAGAAAACGAGTATCTTCCGTTTCAGTCAAATGTAGTTTGTGTTCTTGATCTTTGAGCTTCATCGGCTTAATGGTAACCCATAAGTTCGCTTTCACATCAGCCTTTGGAAAGATGTGGTTGCGAGGAGCTGTTCCGCGTGTAACCTGCCAGTAAAGCATTTGCTCCGGAGAGTCCACTTTCCGGACTAATTCATTTAGAATTTCTGCCATTTCTGCTTTGGTATAAGGAATAGAGATACGAACCAGTCTGGCACTGTTGTAAAGTCTTTCCAAATGTTCGCTTAAAGCAAAGATTTTATGGTTATTTACCATGGTTGCTTCATAAACTCCATCACCAAAATAGCAGGCTCTGTCGTTGATGGGGATTCGCATCTCCTCGATCGCTGCGATTTCCCCGTTATAATAAGCTAAATCTTTCATTTTATTCAAATCTGCCTTTCATCAGAATTTCACCGTTCCACACGGCTGTTTTGCCTCTTGCAAAAACGCTTTCGATAGCGAGATGATCTCCGAGAACAAGAAGATCGGCGTCAGCCCCTTCCATGACACATCCTTTTTTCTCTTTCTGTCCCAGAACATTTGCCGGAGTAGTGGTAAGAAGTTTCAGTGCTTCCTCCAAAGGCAGCCCTCTGCGTACGAGACTCTGGATTGTCTGGTGCAGATATTTTGGAGAGGCATAGGTAAGTCCGATACATTCCCCGCGTTCATTAAATCTAGGCTGACTTCCAAAAGCATCGCTGGACATCGTTACGTGGTCGGCACTTACACCTTCACGTCCGAGGAGTTCCAGAATGAGTGCCGCATTCTGTTCCATTTCGTCTGGTGTACACCCTGCAGTACAATCCATATATCCACCTCGGCGCACCAGTTCGGCACCATCATCAATCAATTCCGGTGTGCGGAGCATATGGGTCGGAAGCAAGTTTTTAGGAGAAACGTCGGAGTGATCCAGTACGTAGAAAATAGGCTCCAGACGTCCTTTGCCACTTCCCATGTGCATAGTCACAATTCCGGCGGTGTTGCTCAAAAGTCCGGCTCTTCGGGCAGCGGTCGCAAGAGCAATAAGATCTTCTCCAGTCGGGTTGGAACTGCGGTGGTCTGATACAGCAACCTTAACACCAACCATAGGAGGAATCATCATAATATCCTTTTCGACACTTCCGGTCAGCGTTGTCGGCGGATAGCCATATGCACTTGTAAGAGTGTAGGCAGTGATACCTTCATCGTTCAGTGCTCTGGCCTTTGCAACCAGATTTTCAATACTTCGGGTAATACCATCGGTACCAAGAAGTCCGACTACGGTAGTAATACCATTTGTCGTAAATACACTAAGCTGTGATTCTGGAACACGTGAAGCCGGGCCCTGTTCTCCACCTCCGCCTGTAATATGAACATGAAGATCAATGTATCCCGGTGTCAGAATTTTTCCTTCCAGATCAAATGTCTCTACATCAGGAAGTCCTTCGTATCCCGTGATTTTTTCGGCAATTCGACAAATTTTCTCATCTACGATTAATAAATCTTTCTTACCAAGTGGAGCTGGTGCGTACACCTGAGCATTCTTAAATAATTTGATCATGTTTGTTTTACTCCTTTATTACTTCCCAGCCTTTGTGTTATCAAGTTTAGCAATACCGAATCCGGTGAATCCCCAAATCAGTGCAAAAATGAATCCTGTATAACAGAGAATTGCCCATGGCAGGTAGGATAATGTTTCAACTCCCAGTGTTCCCGCCATATATGCGCCTGCTGCAGACCATGGAACCAGTGGTACAAATACGGTTCCGGCATCTTCCAGTGTTCGGGAAAGATTCTTTGCTGCAAGACCACGTTCTTTGTATGCATCACGGAACATTTCACCAGGGATTAAAATGGACAAGTAGGAATTACCGGTTGTAAGTGCCATAACAATACAAGAACCTACGGTGGCTGCGATCAGTGCACCGGTACTCTTTGCGACGCTCAGGATTTTCTGAAGAACAACATCCAGACATCCTGCCCGGCTCATAATACCTGCGAAGCAGAATGCGCAGAATACCAGAAGTGTCGTACTCATAATACCATTCATACCGCCACGGTTAAGCAGCTTTGTGATTTCGGCAGAAGCGGTTGCAGAGTCGAATCCGGATTTGGTTATCATCGTTACATTGAATCCATTTACAGTCGAAGCAAAAATATTCTTCAGAGGCTGTCCCTGGAAGATAAATGCTTCAATTCCGGCAACAACAGTAGAAAGGAGCATGACCGGAAGGGTTGGCTTTTTCAAAAGAGAACCGGCAAGGATAAGTACTACCGGCAGAAGAAGCAGGAGATTCCAGTTATACATCTGATCCAACTGTGCCAACATCGTTGTTACTGCCTCTGAATTCGCTCCGGCAGAAACATTTGCATTCATTCCGGCAATAGCATATACGACCAGAGATACGATCGTAGCAGGAATGGTGGTGTAAAACATATGTCCGATATGTTCATATAATTCGCTTCCGGCTGCGATAGGAGCCAGATTCGTTGTGTCAGAAAGCGGTGACATCTTATCTCCGAAATAGGAACCGGCAATAACTGCACCTGCTGTTGCCGGAAGTGAAACACCAAGTGTACTTGCGATACCCATCAGAGCGACACCCATTGTTGCAACAGATCCCCAGGATGTACCTGTAACGATAGAAACTACTGCTGTGATTAAGAATGCAGTTACCAACAAGAATTTTGGACTTACAATCTGAACACCATAATAAATCATAAGCGGAATAGTTCCGGCAGCCATCCAGGTACCGACTAACGCGCCTACGCAGACCAAAATTAATATGGCAGGCATACCTTTGGCAATTTTGTTACAAATTTCATCCAGCATTTCATCCCAGGTAACACCTACACGGAATGCGATGAATGCAGCGACGCAGGCAACCATGATAAGAAGTGGTTCAGTATTGAATCCATAGATTCCTTTGCCGATGGTCAGGATGATCAACATCGCAATAATAGGAATGATAGATTCTGTAAACGTGGGTTTTCTTTTGAAATGACTTTTTCTCTCTTTTGTTTCTTTACTCATATTTTCTCCTCCTTTAGTTGCGAAAACAGTAAATTTTCTTTACCTGTTTTTGCGAATTGTATTGATATTCATTTTATCATAGATGGGGAATAATGGCAATGAAAGCACTTCTTGTAATGAATGATTTGTGCACAATTCATAAAAAATCCTGCGCCAGTTCTAAAAAGGCCTTCATTTCACGGGTTACCCATTTGTCTTTATGATAGACGATCTGGCGGCAGACTTGCAGATGAAAATCACGGACATCCAGCCTGCTCAGACGACCTTCATCCAGATCTTTTTTTACGATAAATCCGGGCAGAAATGATACTCCCAGATTGTGGCGAAGCTGATTGATGATAAATTCTGTATTTCCTGTTTCGAGAAATGGGTGAAGTTCATACCCTTTTTCAGCAAGTGATTCTTCAAGCAGAAGACGATAACTGGCATCCTTTTCTGTGGAAATAAATGGTTGACAGATCACCTCGTCCAGATTCAGTTCTCTGCGCTTCGAAAGCGGATTCTCAGAAGAAGATACGAAAAAAACCTCTTCCGGTTTTTCCAGTACTTTTACCCATTTTGTGTTATACACAGGTTTATCCAGAAAATAGACGATATCCAATGTATTCTTATCCATCATATGAAGAAGGATTTCGGGAGAATCTGTGACAATTTTTATATTTACTTTGGGATAACGACGATGATATTCACGCAAAAGGACGGGGAAAACAGACGCGCAGACCGATTCTATGGTCCCCAGGCAGAGCTTTCCTGTCAGCTCATCCGGATTCGATAGAGCATCTTTAGCCTGAGAGATTTCCCTTGTGATATTAGAGGCGTAATTATAAAAAATACGTCCCTGATGTGTAAGAAGCGTCTGTTTTCCGATTCGATCAAAAAGATGAACTCCGAGTTCATTTTCCAGATTTTTAATCTGAATTGTGACGGCAGCCTGAGTATAGCCAAGCTGCTCGGCGGCGCGGGAAAAGCTTTTAAACTTTGCTACTTGCAAAAACGTTGATATTTCGCGGAATTCCATACCGGTTCCTCCTGATTATAATATAAAAAGTATTTAACGATATTATAAAAACATTAAATTTTACATTTGTGATAATTCCATGATACACTGAGATTACGAGAACAGCAAGCTCTTTCTGGGGAGAAAGAGTGGACAAAAATGCGAGAGGAAAAATAGGGATAGCGATACCTAGAGGCAAGAAGAAAAGGAGAAAAAGAAATGTACAAAAACGATGAGAAATACGGAGCCTATGTGAATATTCTGAGAGAAGAACTTGTTCCGGCGATGGGATGTACGGAACCTATTGCACTGGCTTATGCAGCAGCGACTGCTCGCAAAGTTCTGGGAGAATTACCGGACAGAGTAGTAATCGGAGCAAGTGGCAGTATTATTAAAAATGTCAAATCTGTAATCGTACCGAATACGGATCACCTCAAAGGAATTCCGGCAGCTGCTGTGGCGGGAATTATTGCGGGAAAGCCGGAAAAAGAACTTGAGGTAATTGCAGAAGTAACAGCGGAAGAAATAGCCCGGATGAAAGAATATCTGGAAAATGTAGAAATCAAAATCGAGCATATCGACAACGGACTTACATTTGAAATTATTGTGACGCTGTATAAAGGGAAAGAATATGCAAAAGTAAGAATTGCAAACTATCATACGAATATTGTTCTTATTGAGAAAAATGGTGAGGTTTTAAAAGAAGTACCAGTGGATGACGAAAGCGAAGAGGGACTTACAGACAGAAGCTTGTTGAATATGAAAGATATTTTTGATTTTGCCGAAACAGTGGAAATTGAAGATGTGAAAGGGATCCTTGACCGCCAGATTGAATATAACATGGCAATTGCAAAAGAAGGAATCCGGGGAAATTACGGAGCAAATATTGGTTCTGTCCTGCTGGATATTGGGCAAGACAATCTTATGGTAAAAGCGAAGGCAATGGCAGCGGCAGGTTCCGATGCCCGTATGAATGGATGTGAACTTCCGGTTATTATCAATTCCGGAAGCGGCAATCAGGGAATCACGGCATCTGTACCGGTTATTGTATATGCAGAAGGAACACAGTCAGGAAAGGAGAAAATGTACCGTGCGCTGGTGCTCTCTAATCTGACGGCAATTCACCAGAAGACACCGATCGGGCGGCTTTCCGCATACTGTGGAGCAGTCAGTGCAGGAGCCGGAGCAGGTGCAGGTATCGCATATTTGTGCGGCGGTGGATACGAAGAAATTATTCATACAGTAGTAAACGCATTGGCAATTGTTTCCGGGATCGTCTGCGACGGAGCAAAAGCATCCTGTGCAGCAAAGATTGCGTCTGCAGTTGAGGCGGGAATTTTTGGGTATCAGATGTATGTACATGGACAGGAATTTGTAGGTGGAGACGGAATCGTTACAAATGGTGTTGAAGCGACCCTTCAGAACGTCGGAAGACTTGGAAAACAAGGCATGAAAGAAACAAATGAAGAAATCATCCGGATTATGATTGGGGAGAATTGTTAATCTGTAACTGTTCAGAGCCAAGCAGATTTGTCAAAAAAGGGTGTTGAATGCTTGCATTCGTGAGCACTTTTTTGTACAAATCTATTTGGCGGATACGCCACACTGAGGAAACACGAAGTGTTTTCGAGGTTGGCTCTGAACAGTTACGTTAATCTTATCTTAAGATGAAAAATGATAAAAAGCTGTATGTAAAACAGATGGTCTATCCGTGGTTTGCATACAGCCTTTTCTAATATAAAATAGTGCTATTTCTCATTCTTATCTTTCGGATTCTTCCAGAACCAGAACGCTGCAAGAATACCGGCTATGTATAAAATATTGACAAGGATGGTAGGCACATCCTTCAATAAATAAATGACCGCAACGATTGCAGCCAGAGAGACGGAAAGCTTAAAGGCTGTAAATAACCGCTTCTCTTTTCGTTCTTTTGCTTCCTGAAGCTGTTCAAACCGTTTTTGCTCTAACTTGAGATATTCCATAAGCTGAGAATTATCAATATGAGAAAGAATCCACTCATCTCGTGAAAAATCAGATTTCTTCGAGCGGAATGGAGAAAAAAGCCGTTTCGGCGGTTCTTCCTCTGAGACTGGTTCCATTTCTTTTTCCGCTCTGATCTCAGGATCTGGTGCTTCCGCTACCGGGTCTGGATTCATAATCGTTTCTTCCGTTTCCGTTTTGGAAGTTGGTGTATATTCGGACAAAGATATCCCTCCTGTTTGGCTGTGTGAAAATGAGCTATATGCCATATCATAACAGCTTTTAAGGGGAAATTCAAGGGTGACTGGGGCGGGTGACTCTTGTAGTTTTTACATATTCGTGCTATAGTTCTTTTTAGCAAAAGTTTTGCCGGGGGAGCAAAATCAAAACGCTGACACAAAGGAGGAATGTTTATGAATTATTATGAACGTGCACTGGAATTGAAGGAGGAGACTATAGCGGATCGCCGTTATATTCATACCAATGCAGAAGTGGGGCTGCATATGCCGAAGGCAAAAGCGTATGTTTTGGAGAAACTGAAGGAATATGGTCTTGATCCGAAAGAATGTGGAGAGGGTGTTACCGCTACGCTTGGAAAAGGCGGTAAAGTCATTATGCTTCGAGCCGATATGGATGCGCTTCCGATGCCGGAAGACAGCGGACTTCCATTTGCCTGCCCTACGGGAACAGAAGGGCATTGCTGTGGACACGATCTTCATGCGGCAATGCTTCTGACAGCAGCGAGAATGTTAAAAGAGAATGAGGACGCATTGGAAGGAACTGTCAAATTTATGTTCCAGCCTGGAGAAGAGAATTTTACAGGAGCAAAGAACATGGTTGAGAACGGAATTCTGGAAAATCCAAAACCGGATATTGCGATGGCTTACCATGTCGGTCCTGGAAAGATTCCGATGGGTACGTATATGTATAATGACAGTGGTAAGGCTATCATGTTCTCCATGGATGGATTTGAGATTCATATCAAAGGACGTGGTTCACACGGTGCATATCCGCATATGTCTATTGACCCGATCAACATCGGTGTGCATGTGCACCTTGCACTGCAGGAACTGATTGCACGAGAGAGCAATCCGAATGATGCTTGTGTCCTGACGATTGGACAGTTTCAGGCCGGTTCCGCTCCGAACATTATTCCGGAGAGTGCGGTACTGAGCGGTACGATCCGTACCAATAGTCCGGATGCCCGTAATCTGCTGCTGAAACGTATGAAAGAAGTGAGCGAACGTACGGCAGAAGTTTACGGCGGTACAGCAGAAGTAGTTATGACCGGCGGAGTCGGCCCGCTGATCAGCGATGCTGCTCTGACAAAGGAAATGGTAGGCTACATGAATGAGCTGCCAATCCCCGGACTTATGGGTTATCCGGGAATTACCGCCAGCGCTTCAGAGGATTTCGCTGTAGTTGCAGAGCAGATCCCGAGCGTATTTATGTATATATCCGCAGGATTTCTGGATGAAAGAGGAGCAGTTTCCGCTCACAATCCGAAGGTGTTGTTTAATGAAGACGTGCTTCCGATCGGATCAGCCTGCCTGGCTCACTGCGCAACTGAGTGGCTGAAGAATAATAAGTAGTCTTTAGCCTAAAAAGAAACGAAAATACAACAGAAAAAAGGAACGGCTTTCACACCACGCTGTTAAGCAGATGACATTGAGGAACAAGGCCGTTCCTCTTTTTGTGCGTAAATGTTTCTTCGCGCGAATGTGCATGTATTGATCGGACGCTAGACTGGTTTTGTCGGCAGAAGAAAAATGTTGGAAAGAACATTGACCATACAAAACATGAATGATATTGTGAATATAGTTTGAGATAATATATTGTCAAAGCTCAAAAAAGGAAAGGTTAAGCTGAAATTTGCAAATGAACAGAGAATTTATTCAAGTATTGAATGCCTATGAAAATAATTTGAAACATATTTCGATAGATATCCCGAAATATAAGATGACGGTGTTCACCGGTGTTTCAGGTTCAGGGAAATCTTCTTTGGTATTGGATACGATCGCAGCCCAGTCCAGGCGGGAGTTGAATGATACGTTCCCGGGATTTGTCCAGAATTATCTGCCCAAATACGGGCGGCCGCATGTAGAACGAATCGATAATCTTCCGGTCGCGATCGTGATCGATCAGAAAAAACCGGCACCCAATATGCGCTCTACAGTCGGAACGTATACAGACACTTATACACTTTTGAGACTTCTTTTTTCAAGAGTGGGAGAACCGTTTGTCGGCTATTCGGATACATTTTCATTCAATCATCCGCAGGGAAGCTGTCCGCGCTGCGATGGAATCGGTGAGATTACGGAATTGGATGTACACAAGCTGGTCGATTTTGATAAATGTCTGAATGATCCCGGAGTGATTAATTATGTCGCATTTGAGCCGGGACAGTGGCGATGGATTCGATATGCCAACAGTGGGCTGTTTGACCTGAATAAAAAGATAAAAGATTATTCGGAAGAAGAATTGGAACTGTTTCTGTATTCGCCGCAGATTCGTTTGAAAAACCCACCGGAAGGATGGCCGAAGACGGCAAAGTATGAAGGCCTGGTTCACAGAATGTACCGCAGTGTTCTGAATTCAGAGGAAGGAAAACTGCACAAACAGATCCTGGGTCCCATGACGCACCGCGGAGTATGTCCGGATTGCGGAGGTACCCGCCTGAATCCGAAGGTGCTTTCATGCCGGATAAACGGGAAAAATATTGCAGAAGTGACTGCGATGCCGCTTAAAGAACTGAGCGTATGGTTGAATGAAATAGAGTCACCGTTGGCGGAGGATATTAAGCGAACACTCTCTGCCAGAATCCAGGCGCTAATTGATATTGGACTTGATTATCTGACACTGGCGAGGGGACTCGGAACCCTGTCAGGTGGAGAAGCACAGCGATGCAAGATTGCCAAATACATGAATTCATCTCTTACGGATCTGCTGTATATTCTGGATGAACCGAGCGTAGGCCTCCACAGTCATGATATCGACCGGCTTCTGCGGGCGGTGGAAAAGTTACGGGATGCAGGCAATACCGTTCTGATGGTGGAGCACCATAAGGAAATGATCCGGGCAGCGGATCATATCGTTGACATTGGCCCCGGGGCAGGTGCGTCCGGAGGAAATATCCTGTTTCAGGGAAGCTATGCGGAACTCGTGAAAAGCAATACCCGGACAGGGGAAATGCTTCGCAGGAAAAGTGGTTTGAAAACATGTGTCAGAATACCAAAGACCTGGTATGAACTTCAAAATGTGACATACCATAATCTAAAGGATATTTCCGTAAAAATACCGTTGGGCGTGATGACTGTGATCGCAGGAGTTGCCGGATCAGGAAAGAGCTCACTGATGGAACATTTTGCAGAGACATGCCCTGAAAAACCGATTTATATCAGTCAGAAAAACATTGGAATCAGTCTGCGGTCCACTCCTGCAACATACCTTGGAGCGGCAGATGAAATCCGGAAGATTTTTGCCGGAAAATGTGGCGTCAGTGCCGGACTTTTCTCGTTTAATGGAAAAGGGAAATGTCCGGTATGCAAAGGAAAAGGAGTGGTCGTCTCGGATATGGCTTTTATGGATTCCATCGAAACAGTATGTGAAGCATGCGGTGGTCTCCGATATTCCAAAGAGGTGCTGGAATATGAGGTAGACGGATATAACATTGCCCAAGTCATGGATTTTACTGTAAGTAAAGCAGAAGAATGGTTTGCCGGAACAGAGGTGGCAAAAATGCTGCATCCGCTGACGAGGGTGGGACTCTCCTATCTTCATCTGAATCAGTCCCTGTCCACATTATCCGGTGGAGAACTTCAGCGGCTGAAGCTAGCATCGTATCTGAACAGCAGTGGAAAGATTTTTATTCTGGACGAGCCTACCGACGGACTGCACATGGAAGACATTTGTAACATTCTGGAATTGTTTGATGAAATGGTGGATGCCGGGAACTCCCTTTTCCTGATCGAACATAATCTGGAAGTCATAAAAGGATGTGATTATCTGATCGAGCTGGGGCCGGGCGGAGGAAATGAAGGAGGAAATCTGTTGTTTGCAGGTACGCCGGAAGAACTTGTAACAAGTGAAAAATCTGTAACGGCGCCGTATCTCAAAGAAGACTTATAGAATGCATAGATTTTTGTGCAAAAGACGCAGTTGTGTGTGAATTAAAATCATGTTACGATAAGTGGTGTAATAGATAATATGTGACTTAAAGGCTATGCCACGTCCACATAGCATATGGAAAAGCAGGGCAAGAGAAGAATAACAGTAGGAGGAACAGGATGCGCAAAACGAAAATCATTTGTACTTTAGGACCATCAACCGATAAAGAAGGGGTACTGGAAACACTGATTCAGGAAGGGATGGATGTTGCCAGATTTAACTTTTCTCACGGAAGTCATCGGGAACAGAAGGAACGTCTGATCAAACTTCAGGAGATCCGGGAACGGCTCGGAAGACCGGTTGCCGCTCTTCTGGATACGAAGGGACCGGAGATCCGGATTCGTACTTTTAAAGAAGGAAAGGCTGAACTGGTCGAAGGACAGGAATTTACACTGACATCGGAAGACATTGAAGGAACAAACGAAAAGGTATCCGTAACCTACGAAGATTTATATAAAGACTTAAAGCCGGGAGACAGTGTGCTGATCGACGATGGTCTGATCGGTCTGGAAGTCGTAAGTATTGAAGGAAAAGAAATCCACTGTGTTGTAAAAAACGGGGGAATGGTTTCAGACCGTAAAGGCGTGAACCTTCCGGGAGTGGATGTGAATATGCCGTTTATCAGCCCGAAGGATAAAGAAGATATTCTTTTTGGAATTCGAGAAGGATTTGATTTCATTGCAGCTTCTTTTACACGTACAGCAGAAGATGTGGCGGAGATTCGTAAGATTTTATATGAGAACGGTGGAGCTGATATCGGAATCATTGCAAAGATCGAGAACCAGCAGGGCGTGAATAATATCGATCGAATCATCGAAGCTGCCGATGGAATCATGATTGCCAGAGGTGACATGGGTGTAGAAATCCCGCTGGAAGACGTTCCTGTCATCCAGAAGGAAATCATTGCCAAAGTTTACAATGCGGGGAAACAGGTTATCACGGCAACTCAGATGCTGGATTCCATGATAAAAAATCCACGTCCAACTCGTGCGGAGACGACGGACGTGGCAAATGCGATTTACCAGGGAACCAGCGCAATCATGCTGTCCGGAGAAACTGCAGCGGGAAAATATCCGGTGGAGGCACTGAAAACAATGGTTCGTATCGCTGTGCGAACCGAAAGTGACATCCCATATAATGAACTGTTCAGTGTCCGGAAAAAAGAAGAAAAGAAAGATATGACGACGGCGATTTCCCATGCAACCTGTATGACGGCCATTGATATGGACGCCAAGGCCATCATTACCGTGACCAAGTCCGGCCATACTGCGAGAATGGTGTCCAGATTTCGACCGGGATGTCCGATCGTGGGATGTACTTCCGATATGCGTACCTGCCGGAAATTAAATCTGTCTTGGGGTATTTCACCGATTTTGATCAAAGAAGAGTACAGCATGGAGATTTTATTCCTTCATGCGACAGAAGCAGCTGAACGAGAGGGATTTGTACAGGAAGGAGATGTGGCGATCCTGACTGCCGGTGTTCCGGTAGGGCGCCCAGGAAAAACGAATCTGATTAAAGCGGCGATTGTCGGAGAGTATTAGGAGGAAAATAAAGTGTTATCGAATCAGATTTTACAGAGAACGATTCATGAAATCGGGGATATTGTGGAATGTAGTTGTTCCATTTGGAATATGGAAGCGGCCATGCTGGCCGCAGTCGGAGCGAAGAAGGGCTGGATCCAGCACGCAGTAGAAGCGTTTATCTCGGAGGTTCAGGAGGTGGGCTGTACGGCAGAACTTGTGACAGATGAGATTGCGGTCTTCCCGGTTTGTGATGAACTGGAGCCGATCTATATTTTTGTGATCGAGCATGAAGACAAACTGAACGGAAGGGTCAGTGGAAAACTCTGTGTGAGTCAGCTGGAAGGCCTGATCCGCATGAACAAGGAGCGGATGGATAAGAACCGTTTCATGCAGAATCTGATTCTGGATAATCTTCTTCTGGTCGATATTTACAATCAGGCAAAGAAATTGTCCATTCCGGTGGAAAAGCGCAGAGTAGTCATTCTGATCGAACCAAAGAATCCGGAGGATACCATCGTCCTCGAGATGGTGAAAGGCATCTATACTTCGGGAACCGGTGATTATGTAACGGCGGTCGATGAAGGACATGTAATCCTGATCAAGGCGCTGGATGAAACAGACAGCACAAGAGAGATCCAGCACAATGCGAAGATGCTGGTCGATATGATCAATACAGAAGCAATGGTAAATGTCCGAGTGGCTTACGGTACCATTGTGGAGGAACTGAAGGATGTTTCCCAGTCTTATAAAGAGGCGCAGATGGCATTGGATGTCGGAAGGATTTTCTATCCGGAAAAAAATATTCTCGCCTACAAGGAACTGGGAATCGGTCGTCTGATCCATCAGCTTCCGCTGTCACTTTGTGACATGTTTCTGGAGGAAGTATTTGCTGGAAAAGCAGTGGATCAGTTTGAAGAAGAAACCTTGTCTACCGTAGACAAATTTTTTGAAAATAACCTGAATATTTCGGAGACGGCAAGGCAGCTCTTCGTACACCGCAATACATTGGTGTACCGTCTGGAGAAGATTCAAAAACAGACAGGGCTGGATGTCAGAGTATTTGAAGATGCACTTACATTTAAAATTGCATTAATGGTTGCTGACCATGTGAAATTTGTCCGCTCAAAGGAATAACAGGTTCAGATAAATACAGCATAAAAGAAAAGGAGTGTTGACAATGGTGAAATTGTATGATGGTGGTGCGTATCTTGTAAATGGTATGGAAATTATTCCGGACGCACCGGATGCTTTGGAGGCAGTAAAAAGTAAGACAGGAACTCAGATCACGAAGCAGGAAGCTGCACAGCAGACCATGGCGTATGGAATACTGAAGGCACACAATACTTCCGGAAATATGGAACGGCTTCAGATTAAGTTTGACAAGCTGACTTCCCACGATATTACATTTGTCGGAATCATTCAGACGGCGCGTGCTTCCGGCCTTGAGAAATTCCCGATTCCGTATGTTCTGACGAACTGCCATAACAGCCTGTGTGCGGTTGGAGGAACGATTAATGAAGATGACCATATGTTTGGCCTTACCTGCGCAAAGAAATACGGCGGTGTCTACGTTCCGCCTCATCAGGCCGTCATCCATCAGTATGCAAGGGAAATGCTTGCAGGCGGCGGTAAGATGATTCTTGGTTCAGACAGTCATACCCGCTACGGAGCGCTTGGTACGATGGCGATGGGCGAAGGCGGACCGGAGCTGGTAAAACAGCTGCTGAATAAGACCTATGATATCAAAATGCCGGGTGTTGTGGCGATTTATCTTGACGGGGAACCGATCAAAGGCGTAGGACCGCAGGATGTTGCACTTGCAATCATCGGCGCGACATTCGGAAATGGCTATGTTAATAATAAAGTGATGGAATTTGTGGGACCCGGAGTTAGCAAACTGAGTGCAGATTTCCGTATCGGAATCGATGTCATGACTACAGAGACCACTTGTCTGTCCTCAATCTGGAGAACCGACGAGAAGATCAAAGAATTCTACGATATTCATGGAAGAGTCGGAGAATACAAAGAACTGAACCCGGGAGCAGTGACCTACTATGACGGACTGGTTTATGTGAATCTGAGCGAAATCCGTCCGATGATCGCGATGCCGTTCCATCCATCCAATGTATATACCATTGATGAGGTCAATGCAAATCTTGCAGACGTGCTTCATGATGTAGAACAGAGAGCCCTTGTAAGTCTTGATGGTGCAGTGGATTATTCACTGCAGAGCAAAGTGGTAGACGGAAAGCTCTATGTAGATCAGGGTATTATTGCAGGATGCGCGGGCGGCGGTTTTGAAAATATCTGCGCTGCAGCAGATATCATCAAAGGAAAATATATTGGTTCTGATGAATTTACATTCAGTGTTTACCCTGCAAGTACACCAATTTACATGGAACTTGTGAAAAATGGAGCAGTTGCGACACTGATGGAAGCAGGAACGATCGTGAAGACCGCATTCTGTGGACCATGTTTCGGCGCAGGAGATACACCTGCCAATAATGCATTCTCCATCCGACACTCTACCAGAAACTTCCCGAACCGTGAAGGAAGCAAGCTGCAGAGCGGACAGATCGCATCCGTAGCACTGATGGATGCACGTTCCATTGCGGCAACCGCAGCAAATAAAGGATTCCTGACACCGGCTACCGCGATGGATGTAGAATATAAGAATCCGACCTATCATTTTGATAAAAACATTTATGCAAACCGTGTATTTGACAGTCACGGCGTTGCAGATCCGTCTGTGGAAATCAAATTCGGCCCGAATATCAAGGACTGGCCGGCGATGAGTGCTCTTCCGGAAAATCTGCTTCTCAAAGTGGTTTCTGAAATTCACGATCCAGTAACGACAACAGACGAACTGATTCCATCCGGAGAGACATCTTCTTACCGTTCTAATCCGCTTGGACTTGCAGAATTTGCACTTTCCAGAAAGGATCCGGCTTATGTAGGAAGGGCAAAAGAAGTTCAGAAGGCACAGAAAGCGATTGAAGCAGGAACCTGCCCGCTGGATGTACTTCCGGAAATGAAGTCTGTTATGGAGAAGGTAAATGTAAAATTCCCGGAGGCAGGCAGAGGAAATCTGGGTGTAGGAAGTACGATTTTTGCTGTAAAACCTGGAGACGGTTCCGCGCGTGAACAGGCGGCATCCTGTCAGAAAGTGCTTGGTGGCTGGGCAAATATCGCCAACGAATATGCTACCAAGAGATACCGCTCAAATCTGATCAACTGGGGTATGCTTCCGTTTATCACAGAAGAAGATCATACCGCACTTTCCTTCAAGAATGGCGATTACATCTTCGTACCAGATGTCAGAAAAGCTGTCGAAGAGAAAGCAGCAGTGATCAAGGCGTATGTTGTCGGTGATGAGTTGAAAGAAATCGAACTGAAGTTAGGAGATCTGACGGATGTAGAAAGAGAGATCATCCTGAAAGGATGTCTGATCAATTACTATAGAGGGTAATACAACTAAAATATAAAGTGAGAGAAGCATTCCATTTATCGGGGTGCTTCTTTTTTCGAAAAAATTTATTTTTCTTGCAACACTTGCCCCTTTTATTTACTCTAATAAATAGAAGTCGACTTTCAAGGGAGGAGGGAGCAGCGGTGATTGATGCGAAGCAATTCACTGAATTATATAAATTAGTTTACAAAGATATGTATCGTTTTGCATTGTGTATGATGAAGAATTCACATGATGCAGAAGATGCAGTCAGCGAATCTGTACTTCTGGCATATGAAAACGTACATAAGCTGCGGAAAGAAGAGGCATTTCGCTCGTGGATTTTTCAAATTCTTGCCAATGTATGTAAAAAGAAATTAAAGGCAAAAGAACGTACCGAAGTGCCGATTGAGGAAGAACATGCATCGGAAGATTTTACCGATCAGATAACAGAAGACGTGAGAAAAGCTTTTTTTATACTCTCGGAAGAAGAGCAGTTTATTGTGGCACTTTCCGTTTTTGCCGGATATAACAGTGCAGAAATCGGAAAAATGTATAAACTGAATTCCAGTACGGTGCGATCCAAGAGGAAGAGAGCGCTGGAAAAGATGAGAATCGTATTATGCGGCCCGCCCGACAACAAAGACTGCGTGAAGGCATAAGAATAATAATCGAAGGGAGAAGGCATTATGACAAGACAGGAAAAAGAAATTCTTGATAAAATCAACGATGCGACGAAGGATATAGAAGTTCCGGAAAGCCTGCAGCCGGAGAATATACAAAAACTTTTGGAGAAAAAGAAGGTAAAGAGGTGGAAACGATCTTATACTTATGGACTTGCCGCAGCGAGCGTGGCACTGGTTCTGCTGGCAGGAGCAGTGGTTCATTCCCTGAGTGGATCTGAAAATGGTTTGGGAATCGTTACATCAGGAGAAAGTGCGAGAAAAAACAGTAAAGGAGAATTCCGGATCAATACTGAGATCGCATTGGCGGAAGATTACGATCAAGTGTATGAATATCTGGAGAGTTATAACACAGCTTTAAGAGAAGAAAATGGAAGGTATGATGCTGGTTTCGGTGACGGTGCCGCATGGTATGGTGCGGTCGAGAAATCGAGCAGTACGGACAGTGCAGCCAGTATGGAATCCGACAGGGCGATGCCGGGAGAAGGATACTCCGATACGAATGTGCGGACAGAAGGAGTCGGAGAAGCAGATATTGTCAAGACAGACGGAACCTATCTCTACGCTCTGAAGGACAACGCCATGGAAATAGCGATCGTTGATACCCGGAACGAACAGATGAAAATTGCCGGAACGATAAAAGCGAGAGAAAATACGCAGATCAGTGAGTTCTACGTTGACGGGAATCAGCTTTTTGTACTCGGTAATACTTACGATGTGATAATCGACACAGATGAGACGTTTTACGATACAGAAAAGGCCTATATGGATACGTATGATATTTCTGATGTAAGCAATCCCAAGCTGAAAGCGAGCCTGGAACAGAGCGGAAGGTATCATAGTTCCAGGTATGTAGATGGCTATCTGTATATCTTCAGTAATTTCTACGCTTACACGGATGGAGGAAAAAATGATAAAGTTGCTTACGTGCCTCAGGTGAATGGAAGCTTTATTGCCGACCAAGATATTTATCTTCCTCCGGCAAAAGCGGCAACCCAGTATCTGGTCGTTTGCTCCGTCAAAGCAGATGACCCGGGAAAAATCGTGGATCAGAAAGCGGTATTGTCCGAATTCAGCGAATGCTATGTGAGCGGAAACAACATCTATGTTTATGAGAATACACGTTCAAGCGTACTTGCAAGGACTGTTTTTGAAAATGTAAATCAGACTATGATTCGAAGAATTTCATACAAAGACGGTGTACTCACCGGCGAGGCTCAGGGCAAAATCAACGGTTACTTGAATGATTCCTTCAGCATCGACGAATATAACGGTAATCTACGTATTGTTGCGACGATTGACGGTGCAACAGAGACAACGAATGCCGTCTATGTTTTAAACAATAAATTGGAAATCATAGGACAAATTACAGATCTTGCCGAAGGAGAAACCATTTACTCCGCAAGATTCATGGGAGATACCGGATACTTCGTGACCTTCCGCCAGACCGATCCCCTCTTCAGCGTAGACCTCTCCGATCCCGAAAATCCGAAAATCATAGGAACCCTCAAAATCCCGGGATTTTCAGAATACCTGCACTTTTACGGTGACAACCTCCTCCTCGGAATCGGAATGGACGCCGACGAAGAATCCGGAACGACAAACGGCATGAAAATATCCATGTTCGACATCTCCGATCCGAAAGACGTCAAAGAAATACACAAATACACAATGAAAGAGTCCTACTATTCCGACGTCTTCTACGATTACCGCGCAGTCCTCATCGATCACAACAAAAACATGATCGGCTTCTCCGCATACGGCAACCAGGAAATGTACTACATTTTCCAATACGACAAAACCAACGGCTTCAACCTCGAAATGCAAGAAGAAGTCAACGGCAACTCCTGGATGACCGCCCGAGGCATCTACATAAACGACCGCCTCTACATTGTCAAAGGAAACGCCATAGAAAGCTACCAGATCGGAGACTATACCAAAATCGATGACCTGCTGATATAAAATCATCCGGGAGGCGCTCATCAGAGCCGCCCCCGATCACAAACACTCATAAGTCGCTCACCAGAGCCGCCCCCCAAAAATCACAACCTCAAAGTGCGCTCGAAGAGCCGCCACCAAAAAACAAAACCTCCCCCGGTGTGACGCTCGCAGAGTCGTCACACCCCAGCGCCGCTGCGTCAAACCTCATCCTTCCCCACACAACCCTCCCCCCAGGGACTAAAGTTGAAGAGCGGGAGCGCAGGAGGGGATGCATTGCGGAAGTTAAGCGGCGGGCCCGGAGAATCGCGACTATCAGAATGTTAAAAAAGACAGGATGCGAGCCACATTTGGCGAACATCCTGCCTTTTTGTTACATTCTGAAGTCCCGAGTCGCAGGGACCAGAGCGTTGGAGCAATGCATCCCCTCCTGCGCTCCCCGCGACCACAACCTTATTCCCGACCATCAAAACAATACGTACAAACCTTACAAGCATCCAACCCAATCGATTCGATCAGGTCATCCAGTCTATGATATCTCAGCGAAGTAAAATTCTGAATCCTACAAATCTCATCCAGCATCTTTGCATAGCGGTCACTGTTCGGATCCGCATATTCACTCAGTACATTGACATCATTGTCGCCTTCCCACTCGCGGATAATACGGCGTGTGATCAGATCAAGCTCTGATTTAGAACGTGAGAAATTCAAATATTTACATCCATACAAAAGCGGCGGACACGCCGGACGGACATGTACTTCTTTCGCACCGCTCTGATAAAGGAATTCCGTTGTTTCCCTGAGCTGCGTTCCACGGACGATCGAGTCATCGATCAGAAGTAACTTACGATCTTCGATCAGATCGTGAACCGGAATCAGTTTCATACGCGCGATCAGATCACGCTGTTTTTGATTGGTAGGCATAAAAGAACGCGGCCAAGTTGGGGTATACTTAATAAACGGTCTTGCATATGGAATGCCGGATTCATTTGCATAGCCGATCGCATGTGCAATACCGGAATCCGGAACACCGGCAACGATATCGGGTTCTACTGTTCCGGCATCACGTTTGGCAAGAAGACTTCCGCATTTATAACGCATCTGTTCTACATTTACACCTTCATAAGAAGAGGTCGGATATCCATAGTAAACCCAGAGGAAAGAGCAGATACGCATTTTATCACATGCCGGGCTTACAGTTTCCACACTCTCCGGGGTAATATAAACGATTTCACCGGGGCCTAGTTCCTTGTAATCGGTATAACCAAGATTGATATAAGCAAAACTTTCGAAAGAAACACAATATCCGTCGTCTTTTTTCCCGATTACAACCGGAGTACGTCCGTGAAGATCACGGGCGGCATAGATGCCTTCCGGTGTCATGAGAAGCAGGGTCATAGAGCCGTCGACCAGAGACTGGACATAACGGATACCTTCTACATAAGAATCACGCATACTGATTAAGGCTGCAATCAGTTCAGTAGCATTTACCTGCCCGTTCGTCATTTCCTGAAAATGCGCATGCCCTTTTTCGTATACCAGTTTCATAAGCTGATCAGCGTTGTTGATTTTGCCGACAGTCGTAATTGCAAAACTGCCGATATGAGACTGGATCAAAAGCGGCTGTGGCTCAAAATCGGAAATACATCCGATTCCGATATTCCCCTTCATATCGTCTACATCTTTGTCAAATTTTGTTCTGAATGGCGAATTCTCAATATTATGAATTGCACGGTTGAAGCCTTCTTCCCCGTGAGTAGCCATTCCTCCACGTCTTGTCCCCAGGTGAGAATGATAATCTATTCCATAAAACAAATCCAGAGCACATTCAGACTTTGAGGCAACACCAAAAAAACCTCCCATAATTAAGTTCTCCTTTCCTGTTTCAAAAAGACACGTAGGAGTATGTCGAAAATCCTACGAAAACAGTTTAACATGAATTTTACAAAATGAAAAATAAAAAATAGGTGATAACTATAAAAAATACAATAATTGGGAAAAAACATTCTATGATGTTGATAAGCTCTGTGAATTGGAAAACTGTTAAATTTAATAAAAAGTATAAATTGTATGAAAAATAGTGCACAAATAACAAATTATAAATTAACTTAAAAATAATTTCAAAATAGTATTGACAAATATACATTGAGGTGGTATTATTTAATCAATCCAAAAGAAAAGAAGTTCCTGACGAGAAAGGGAATTTCAAAAAAGAATTTTTTACTAATAAATATTTTTTCTTTTACGAATTTATTATACTCGCCAAGAGTATAAAAGAAAATATAAGAGATGAGATCGGAAAAGGATTAAAAGAATAATTAGTATTTGAAGATTTGAAAGTTTTAAGAAAGCGAGTATACATTTTATTTATGAGAGTTTTGTAGGTGGGGTGTATAAAATCTAATTTTTAAAATTGATGATTCATAAATATTAAGAGAAAATTTTAATTTAGCTTCTGATAAAACTTATATTTAATAAAAAACTTACAGTATTCGATGAGTAAAAGAAATTTATTTTGAAAGTATCAGATATCTTATAAAAATTTTGGACAAAGAGTTGGAAAGGAAGGAGGCTTTGACCGTTGGACAATTCAGAATTTACAACTCAATATGTTAGTGGTATGGCAAATGAAAGTTCCTGTGAGATGAGCCTTTACCATAGATTTTAACCGGCAGAGATAAAAAGAAATGATAAAATATATCGGAGAGATATAGAAGCTGGAATAAAGATTAAAAGATTCAGAATTTGCAGACATATTGAGAAAAATACCACAATAATTTAAAGAGCTATAAGATGTGTAAAGAAACATCAGATAGCAGATATCGATGATTTATAAATAGAAAATGAAAGTAGATATCAGTTATAGACGGAATAATTATCAAATATGAATGATTGAAAAAGGCACCAATAATCATAGATGAAATTATAGATAAGAATAACAAAGGGATATTTATAAAAAAGTAGTTGGAAGTTATAAATCAGGTATGAAAGACGATAGTCCGGAGCTTTAAATTATATAAAATATATAAACATAGGAACAGGAATGAAAGATTGATTCCTCCGATAAAAGAAGATTATAACAACTTAATATAAAAAACAGCCATTACAAAAAGGTAATGGCTGTTTTTTTATAAATGTTTAAGATTCCTTAGGTTTACTCTATTTTATAGAATGTAGTATAATTACAGTGTTTGAAGTAAAGAGCAGATAGTTTCGGGATAAAGATGGAGGTAAAGAACATAGAAATATGGAAATACAAAGAGTAGCGCTTCTGGGAGCTGGCGCGGTAGGAGCATATTTTATATGGGGACTTTCAGAAAAGATGGGGGATCATTTCTGTGTTATAGCCAGTGACGAACGGAAAGAACGATTGGAAAGAGACGGAATTGTCATAAACGGAAAGAAGTATTCACTGCATGTAAAGGAGCCGGAAGCAGCAAAAGGAGTGGATCTGCTGCTGGTATCATGTAAACAAGATGCGTTGCAGGGGATCCTGGAAGATATTCGGAACATTGTTGATGAACATACCATCGTCATCAGCTTGCTTAATGGGGTGAGCTCTGAAGAAATAATTGGAAAAGTGATAGGTATGGAGCATATGCTGTATGCGGTTATGCGGATTGCATCGGTGAGGGAAGGAAACCGGATCACATTTTCCGAGGAGCATACAGCTGGGGTTTATATTGGAGAGAAAGGGACCAGAGAGCCGACAGAAAGAGTATTGGCTGTGGAACAATTGCTGAAAAGTGCAGGACTTGGCTGCCATGTTATGGAAGATATTGTGCTGGATATGTGGATAAAATATGCAAGCAACATTTCACAGAATCTTCCGCAGGCTATTCTTGGAGTGGGATTCAATGCGTATAAAGACAGTAAAAGTGTATATGCGATTGCAGAACGGCTTTGGAAAGAAGTGGCAAATGTAGCTCATGCCAAAGGAATTCCTCTTACAGAGAGAGTTGTGCTTTTCCGGGGAGTGAAAGCAGATGCAAGATTTTCTACACTGCAGGATCTGGATGCGGGGCGTCATACAGAAATTGAAATGTTTGCCGGAGAAATGATACGAATGGGCAAAGAATATGGAATAGATGTGCCGTATTGTGAATATACATATTATTTGATTAGAGCGTTGGAAGAAAAAAATGATGGTAAATTTGATTATTAGATATTTTTTGACATTGACTACGCTGTATGTTACACTTAACTGGTAAAAATATATAAACTTACCGAGGAAAAGTAAAAATAATTGTAAGAGGTGAGAAACAGTGGATAAATATGAATATCGCATAAAAACAGAGCAGATGCTCAAATATGCCGAAGAAAAATCCTATAGAAAAGCAATGGAAATTGCGGATACAATTGACTGGCGTAAAGTTAAGAATTCATCCATGCTTTCTACTGTGAGTGAGATATACGAAAATATGGGGGAACTGCAAAAAGCAAAAGAAATTTTGTTTATTGCATATGATAAAGCACCGACAAGCCGCAAGATTGTATATCGTCTTGGACTATTGTCATTGAAGTCAAATGAGTTAGATGAGGCAATGGACTGCTATGAGGAATTTGTCAAGATGGCTCCAAAGGATCCGAATCAGCATATTTTGAAATATAAGATTCTTAGAGCCCAGAATGCACCGATCGCACAGCAGATTGAAGCACTTGAAGATTTCAAGCATGCTGAGTATGTAGAAAAATGGGCTTATGAACTTGCTAAGTTATATCATGAAGCTGGCATGACTGCGGAGTGTCTGGAGGAATGTGATGATCTGATTTTATGGTT
This sequence comes from Bariatricus sp. HCP28S3_A4, assembly GCF_052066395.1. NCBI lineage: Bacteria > Bacillati > Bacillota > Clostridia > Lachnospirales > Lachnospiraceae > Bariatricus > Bariatricus sp. HCP28S3_A4. The sequence goes on from NZ_JBQHSE010000010.1 coordinate 50,960, forward strand.
CAGTGAAGGCACGTACGTTTATCAGGCAATGGAACTGAAAATGAAGTATAAACCGCTCACACCTTTACAGCAGGAAAAATATGATAGCCGTTTTGCGGGGGAGAAGAAAGAACCTGTAAAAAAGAAACCGATGTTCAAGAAACCGAAGGAACGTCCGGCACCGGATCCAAGGATTGCTCAGAAGATTCGGGAAAATGTACATGTGACGGGAAGCATTGACCTTCCTGATCTTCCTGAGCCGATGGCAGAAATTGTATCACCAGATCTGGAAAGTCTTCCGGATGAGCGTCCGGTACCGCCAAGGCCGAGAACCAAGATCGAGAATACTTCTGAGATTGTGACTACGATCTCCGGCTCTAATTTGGCCGATGTCCTGAAGGCCGGTGTGGCTGTGGCAAGTGGTGTGGATGTTGCTGCACAGCAGCAGAAGCAAGATGATCCTCAGGTGACAGGTCAGATGAAGATTGAAGAGATTCTGGCAAACTGGGAAGTAACCCAGCGCGAAAATGCAAAAATCATTGAAAAAAATGAAGAAGAGAAAAAACGCAGGAAGGCAGCCAGAAAACAGGAGGAAGAGTCGCTGGGAGATACCAAGACAATCCTGGCGGATGATATCCGGAGATTGATGGAGGAGTTGGAAAATGGAACAGAACCTTCAGAAACGCTGGAAGATGAAGAGAAAGATGGCATCACCGAAGAATATGAGGATGATGACGTTGACAATATGGGAAATGTTGTAGAATCCTTACAATTGGACGATGATGATGACGAGTCCGAAGATGCAGAAGAATACGAAGAAGAGGAGTATGAAGACGCGGAAGAGTACGAGGAAGAAGTAGAAGAGGAAGACGAGTATGAGGACGCGGAAGAATACGAAGAAGAGGAGTATGAGGATGCAGAAGAGTACGAGGAAGAAGTAGAAGAGGAAGACGAGTACGAGGACGCGGAAGAATACGAAGAAGAGGAGTATGAGGACGCAGAAGAGTACGAGGAAGAAGTAGAAGAGGAAGACGAGTACGAGGACGCGGAAGAATACGAAGAAGAGGAGTATGAGGACGCAGAAGAGTACGAGGAAGAAGTAGAAGGGGAAGACGAGTACGAGGACGCGGAAGAATACGAAGAAGAGGAGTATGAAGACGCGGAAGAGTACGAGGAAGAAGTAGAAGGGGAAGACGAGTACGAGGACGCGGAAGAATACGAAGAAGAGGAGTATGAAGACGCAGAAGAGTACGAGGAAGAAGTAGAAGAGGAAGACGAGTACGAGGACGCGGAAGAATACGCGGAAGAGGAGTATGAAGACGCGGAAGAGTATGAGGATGAAGTAGAGTACGAGGACGACAAGTACGAGGATGCGGAAGAATACGAGGAAGAGGAGTACGAGGACGCAGAAGAGTACGAGGAAGAGGAGTACGAAGACGCAGAAGAGTATGAGGAAGAGGAGTACGAAGACGCGGAAGAATACGAGGAAGAGGAGTATGAAGACGCGGAAGAATACGAGGAAGACGAGTATGAAGATGCGGAAGAGTATGCGGAAGAGGAATACGAAGACGACGAGTATGAAGAAGAATACGATGAGCTCGAGGATGAATATCTGGATGAAAAGGATGTCTATGAACTGGATATAGATGCGATACTCGAAGCACAGAAAAAATCAGATTCTGCAGAAGATCCAGAATTTGCGATTAATCCTGATTTTGATATTGAACTGGAATCAGAGACAGATTCAGAGCCGGCTTCGAAGAAAAGACCTCGTTCAAAGCGCCCGGAGCAGAAACAAGAAGTTCTGGAAATTGAAGAACCTTCAGAGGAAGAGATTACTTCCCGTATGAATAAATTTGATACAGGATTTATTGTGCAGGGACGTTATGATCTAAGTGCAACGAGTGAAATTGGTCTGAAAGCCGGTCTTACTGAGGAACAGAAGAAACTGTTTTCTTACTTTGTCCCGATTCGAGGGGTGAGCGAACAGTTGGTAGAAGTTCTGGACAATGACAAGAGATGTAAGAACAGATATGGAACATCCCGCACAGGTAATATTGTTGTTGTAGGTAAAAAGGGCACCGGAAAAACCGTGCTTGCAGTAGACATTGTAAAAGCAATTCAGAAGCAGCGTAAGTTGAAACAGGGTAAAGTAGCGATTATTACCGGTGATTCTCTGAATAAAAAAGAACTTGGCGGAATCATCAGAAAACTGAATGGTGGGGCATTGATTATTGAAAAAGCAGCAAAAATGAATGCCAGAACCGTCAATGAACTGAATGATCTGATGGATGAGCAGACCGGTGAATTGCTGTTTGTTTTGGAAGAGCAGAAAAAACCTTTGGAGAAGCTGTTTGCAGCAAATCCTAATTTCAAAAAGAAGTTTACGTCCAGATTGGAACTTCCGGTGTTTATTAATGATGAGCTGGTAACATTTGGACAGACTTATGCAAAGGAAAATGGTTACCGGATCGATGAAATGGGTATCCTTGCACTTTACAGCCGTATTGATATGATGCAGAGAGAAGATCATGCAGTGACTGTGGCGGAAGTGAAAGAGATCATGGATGAAGCGATTGAGCATTCTCAGAAAGCCAATGTGAAGCATCTGATGAAACGTGTATTCGGCAAGAATAAGGACGATTCGGACCGCGTAATTTTGAAAGAAGAGGACTTTAAGCTTTAAATAAGTGCTTTTGCAAAATACAAAGGAAGAAAAAAGAGTTTTGGCATGTGTAAATCAACCAAAACTCTTTCTTTTTTCAACGATTTCTAGTATAATATTCATAATCATTTGAACAAGAAGGCGGGAGGATGGCTGTGAAAGAGAAAACATTAAAAGAATATGAAATAGGCGAACTGGATCAGTATTTATTTGGGCAGGGAACCCATTATGAGATTTATAAGAAATTAGGAGCTCATTTGGTAAATGATGGAAAGAATGACGGTACTTATTTCGCCGTTTGGGCGCCGCATGCAAAGTCCGTATCTGTTATAGGAGAGTTTAACAACTGGGATTCTAAAGCGTGTCCGATGGAGCGCAATGACCCACTTGGCATTTATACCGCATTTGTCCCGGAAGCAAAGAAGGGGGATCTATATAAGTTCTGCATTGAGACATTCAGTGGTTCCTTCATTGACAAGGCAGACCCGTTTGCTAACAGTGCAGAGATGCGCCCGGGAACTGCATCCAGAATCACAGATATTTCAAATTTAAAATGGTCGGATGGAAAGTGGATGGAGCACAGAAAGACATGGGATCACCATAAAGAACCCATGGCAATTTATGAGGCGCATATCGGTTCATGGAAGCGCCATCCGGGAGAAGACTATAAAGGATTTTATACATACAGAGAATTCGCCCATGAGGCGGTCAGTTATCTGAAAGAGATGGGGTATACACATATTGAGTTGATGGGAATTGCAGAGTATCCATTTGACGGTTCATGGGGATATCAGGTTACCGGTTATTTCGCACCGACTGCCCGTTATGGAACGCCGGAAGACTTTGCGTATATGATCAATTATTTCCACAAGAATAAGATTGGTGTTATTCTGGACTGGGTACCGGCTCATTTCCCGAGAGATGCCCACGGTCTTGCTGATTTTGACGGAACACCGGTATATGAATACGCGGATCCACGTAAGGGGGAGCATCCGGACTGGGGAACCAAAGTGTTCGACTATGGTAAGAATGAAGTGAAGAATTTCCTGATTTCCAATGCTCTGTTCTGGGTGGAACATTTTCATATTGATGGGCTTCGGGTAGACGCAGTCGCATCCATGCTTTACCTTGATTATGGACGTCAGGATGGGCAATGGGTGGCGAACAAGTATGGCGGCAACCAGAATCTGGAAGCGATTGAGTTCTTCCGTCATATGAATTCCGTTGTACTTAGAAGAAATCCTGGTGTTGTGACGATTGCAGAGGAATCTACAGCCTGGCCGATGGTAACCGGAAAACCGAAAGATGGTGGTCTGGGATTCAGTATGAAGTGGAATATGGGATGGATGCATGATTTTACAGAGTACATGAAACTGGACCCGTATTTTAGAAAAGGCGCTCACAATCTCATGACATTTGCCAGCAGCTATGCGTACAGTGAGAACTACATTCTGGTATTATCGCATGATGAAGTGGTGCATTTGAAGTGCTCTATGCTGAATAAGATGCCGGGACTTGGATTTGATAAGTTTGCAAATCTGAAAGTGGGCTATGCTTTCATGATGGGACATCCCGGAAAGAAGCTGCTTTTCATGGGACAAGAATTTGCGCAGTTACGTGAATGGAGTGAGGCGCGCGAGCTAGACTGGTATCTTCTGAAAGAAGAAGAGCATCAGGCAATTCAGAATTTCTATAAAGATCTTCTGCATCTTTACAGAAAGAATAAGGCGTTATATGAAGAAGACTGTTCACCGGAAGGATTTGAATGGGTGAATGCGGATGACGGATACAGAAGTGTTTATAGTTTTATACGTCATTCGAAAGATAATAAAAAGAATCTGCTTTTTGTATGCAATTTTACTCCGATGGAATGGGAAGATTACAGAGTTGGGGTATCGCGTAGAAAGCAGTATAAACTGATCTTGAACAGTGATGAACCTCAGTATGGAGGAAAGGGAGAAGAACGCCCGAAGGTATATAAACCTGAGAAACAAGAATGTGACGGAAGACCATATTCTATACCGTATAAACTGCCGCCATATGGCGTAGCTGTATTTGAGTTCTAAATATAGTAGTAAAATGGAACGAAAGAATCCGACTTGGTACTTTTATAAAGCGCTAAGCCGGATTCTTTTGATTATGGTATGCATTTGGGATTCAGAATATCATGTATTTCCCGAAAAGACTTCCGAAGACATCTCAATTTTCGGTTTATACATGGATTGTCATAAAAGAAGCAGCACATAAAATGCTTTATTTTACATTTTTGTTTCATTTGTGTACGCCTTTTTGTGATCTGTGTTACTTTATATTATGCGTTTTGCGTTCAAAAAATACCTATTGCCGCATGGCAATCAGTTTGTGGATTGGATGTCCCTGTCCGGCAAATTTCTCCTCGTATTCTGTCATAACATTGCCACGGCTGAGAGTTGGATCGTTGTGGAGATCATAGGTTTTTGCGAGAAGAACCCACCCTGCCAGATCGACCTGTTCCAATGAAAAATCAAATAACTCTTTATTATCTGTCTTAAACTCAACAACCCCGTCATAAGCAAGAATCTTATCGTAACGCTCAAAGTACTGACGAGATGTCAGGCGGCGTTTGGCATGTCTGGCCTTTGGCCATGGATCGGAGAAATTCAGGTAGATCTTATCCACTTCTCCCACGGCAAAGACTTCAGGAAGGTTCTGCGCATCCATACAGATAAAACGGATATTGGAAACATCCTGATATGCTTCATCATGATCGTAACGTTCCAGAGCACGTACCAGGACGCTGGAATAGCGTTCGATGCCGATATAATTAATTTTCGGGTTTTCTTTTGCCAGGGTAAGAAGAAACTGTCCCTTTCCCATGCCAATCTCTATATGAATCGGATTTTCGGGGTGTTCGAAGGTTTCCTTCCAGGTTCCGCGATACCGTGTCTCATTTTTGATTACCAGAGGATGTGCTGTTAAATAGGCATCGGCACCCGGTACGTTTCGTAATCTCATAATTTATTCTCTCCTTATATAGTATAACCTAATTTATTTTACACTATCTGTGTAGAATTTGAAATAGGAAATTAAAGAAAAATAAACGTTCGTACATAGAGGGTAAAAACTGAAAAAAGTATAAATTCGCATGAAAAGATTGACAAAACAGAAATAATGTTATACAACATATAGAACAAGGCGTGGATTGATTAGAAGAAGAGGGGAGTGGACATATGACATTCTGGAAAATAACAGAGACAAAAATGAATTGCCTGATCACGCAGGAAGAGATAGAAATATTGGGTTACAGCATGGAAGAACTGATGCAGAATCATGAACGGACAAAAGAGTTCCTGAATTTGCTGCTTGAAAAGGGATGTGAGGTTCTCAATATGCAGGTGAGCGGGGATGTAACAAGTTTCTATGGCGCGTTATTGCCGGATCGAAGTCTTCTTCTTTCTATTGCCTGTGAAGAGGAAAAGCAGAAGGCGAATCAGCTGCAACGCGTGAAGGAAGAGCTTACCAGCGAGGATGCTGTAGAATGTTTGTCTTATCAAATCGTATTTCCCGAGTTGGATCACATGATACAGTTCTGTGGGGCATTCGGAGCCGGAAAGGCGGCAGAGAGCAGACTTTATGAGAATGATAGGATGTATTACTTGATGATGGATTTTAATAATACCGAAGAAGGAAGAGACGCGGCACGATCCATCATTGTGGCAGAGGAGTTCGGAGGGCTTGTAGAGCAGAACGTGATATCGGAATTGTTTCTCAATGAACATGAAAAATGTCTGATTAAGGAATGCGCAATAGAGAAATTGTGTGAAATGGATTCATAGGAAAAGCGCAAAAATGCTTCGTCAGAGCATTTTTGCGTAATTCCATCAGTTTGTGGATTTCTGAACGAAAATCAAGCATTATCTTCAGGAGAGGGTTCGGGAAGAGAGGTATAAATATTTTTAACATTTCGTAAAACAAATTGAGTTCGTGTAGAACGAACACCCCTCTGATCTTTGACCCATTTATGTATCTGCTCAAGATGTTCCGAAGAACGGCAGCAAATCTTTACCAGATAATCAAAATCACCTGTTAAATAGTAGCAGGAAATGATGTTAGGGTGTTCCATTATTTTTTCGATAAATGAATCGTTAAAGCGCGGATGAGTGAGACTGATTTCCATCAAGGCCGTTAAGTCGTTACCCATTTTGTGTTCATCCGTAATAATGGTGTATGATTCTATGATGCCGCTGTTTTCAAGTTTGCGTATACGTTCGATGACAGTTGATACGGAAAGATGAATCTCTTTGCTTATATCAGATGCTTTGATTCTTGCATTTTTTTTCAGTATAGATAAAATTTGGTAATCCAGTGAGTCCATAATGCCACTTCCTTTCGCTAACTCAAGTAAGGTCTCACACATTTATTATGATATAAAATGTACAGTTTGTCAAAAGATTTCGATTAATTTTGGTAGGAATTGATAATTGTAATAGTTTTGCGTATAATGGGTTGAAAAAATTTAAAAAAAATATAAAAAAACACTTGCATTTTTGCGAAAGGGGTTATATAATAAATCTTGCGTTACGAAAGTGACATAAAGCAAGCGCCTTTAGCTCAGTTGGTAGAGCAGTAGACTCTTAATCTATTTGTCCAGGGTTCGAGTCCCTGAAGGCGCATTTATAAGCACTGTTTTCGATGATTGTATGAGAGACATCGGGGGCGGTGCTTTTTTGTTGTATAAAAAATGATATTAAGAGAAAGGTGTCCATCCATTTTGAAGATCATTCATGTATCCCGCTCTCCCAAAAAGGTACACAATATAAAGAAGAGGGGTACTTTTGGGGGAATAGCAAAAATGAGGACATTCTTATATATATTGAAGATAACAACAACATATTTTAATTAAATTTTGTTTATATTAGAAAGCCTTGAAAACCGCGTGGTTGAGGGATTCTTAGGGGGATTTTGTGTACCGGAAAGGGGTAGCTTGTTTACCTTTCAGGGTAAAGACGTGTACAATTCAGGGGGGACTTGTGTAGGAATAAGGGGCATGTTGTGTACCTTAAAGGGAATATGAATGACCGGAAAAGTACACAATGATACAAAATCGGATTTTTTTCTTTACAAAATCCTATATCTTGTATATAATTGCTTTATGCAGTGTACCTGTTTGGTACACATAATTTAGAATGCGACGCACCCTTTTGGTACACAAAAAGGAAAGGGGTACCCTGAAAAGTACACGATAAGAAAGAGGATTCCTGAGGGGATGGCGGATTCTGTTTTTTAGTGTAGGAATACCCTTTTTGGTACACGAAAAGAGTGATATATTTTTGAACGTGTTACCCAAAAGGTACACAATAACCCGATTGGTACACAAGTTGTAAGGAAAAGGGTGCAGAGAAGAGTGCTGTGAGGGAATATGGCACCTGAAAGGTACACAAAACAATTTATACACCCAAAAGGTACACGATGACGATGCAAGATAATAAGGGGTTAAAGGAATGGTGGAGACAGGGAAAAAGACGAAAGATAAACAATTGATGGAACGGGACATGGTGTCGCGCTCGAATGTGCTGATTGAGAGTAAGTCCAGTACATCTCTTTTTGAACGGAAGCTTTTGAATATTGCAATTTCGAAGGCATATATTGAAGACGGGGAGCTGATTGCAAAAGTGTCGACGAAGGAGATTAAGAATTATCTGCATATTAGCGGAAATTCAATCTATTCAAGGCTGAAAGAGGTGTCAAAGGAGACTTTGGGACATGTTGTAAGTATTGAGGATGACGAAAAAGAGAATTTTATCATGTTTAATGTTGTGAATAAATGTGAATACCAGGATGGCGTGTTCACAACGCGTTTTACAAAAGAAATGAAGCCGCATATTTATAATCTTAAAAAAGATTATACCCGGATGAGTCTGGATGTACTTTGCTCGTTTAAATCCTTGTTTACAACACGAATCTACGAAATCCTGAGGACACAGTACTACCGGTTTGAGCGTGAACCGGGGGATGTGCTGGTGGTGCCGCGGCCGCCTAAGAAACCGTATTCTGTTGCAGAACTGAAATTTACATTGAATGTGGTGGATGCCAATGCTTCCAAAGCAGTGAAACGCCTGGTAGAGCAGGGAAGATTTGAAGAAGCGCTGGGAGAAATCAAAGATGCGCCATTTGATGACTGGAGAAATTTCCGAAGAAAAGTTCTGGAGGTCGCGAAGAAAGAGCTGGAAGAATCCGAGTATTCGGAGATCTGTTTTGATTATGAACCGGTCAAGAGCGGAAAAGGCGGAAAAGTGACAGGGATCCGCTTTTTGGTAAAGAAGAACCCGAATTGTACACATCATTCCGATCTGAAGCGTATGCAGGCGGTGGAAGCGGAAATGGAAGAAATAGCACCGGATGTTCTTGCACCTAAGAAAGTAGTTGTGAATGAAAGTATGATTCTTGAAGTGGCTGAAATATTTGGCGAAGAGCCGGTCACCATTCAGGAGATCCGCATGCTGCTCCAGGTATCGGAAAACAGACCGGATGTGATAAAGAAGGCATTTCAGATGGCACAGGAGCAGAGCTTTGTGCATAATCTGATCGGATGGATGCGAAGATGCATTGAAGAAAAATGGTATGAAACGGAGACGATGCCAAAGTTTAAAGGGAAAACAGTGGAAGAATCTCAGATGACACTTGATTTATATCAGGAGTATCTTAATGAAAGAGATAAGAGTAAAGTTTGTTTATGTAAATAGCAAGCCGATGTAAGGTGTACTTTTTATGACTCACCTCTTTCGATATCATAAATTCAGAACATATGAGAAACATAAAGGTTGGTTTATGAAACGGAGGAGTTTGAGATGAAAAGATTTTTAAACAGCGATTTGTTTATTTTTATATGGGGAGCAGCGCTCCTGATCTACTGGCCGGTGGGAGTGGCCCTTTCTGTACTGGGACTGGTTGGGAGCTGGTATGAAGGAAAGAAAGCCTGTTTCCATAAAATAGCAGAGCAGCATTAAAATAGCTGCTCTAATATTTTTGCATATTCAGCAAGACCTTTACGGTCATCCTCATCAAAACGTCCGATGACGGGGCTGTCGATATCAAGGACTCCGATCACCTTTCCATTGGAATGAAGTGGAATTACGATTTCCGAATTGGAAGCGCAGTCACAGGCAATGTGTCCCGGGAATTCATGTACATTTTTTACGAGCATGATCTCGTCACGGGCAACAGCGGTGCCGCATACTCCGTTCCCTACCTGAATTTTCACGCAGGCGGGTTTGCCAAGGAAAGGACCGAGTATCAAAAAATCTTCGGAAGAATCTGCAGCCGGATTCAGAAAACTGTTCATAAGGTAGAATCCGGCCCAGTTAATATCTGTTAAGGCAAGATTTAACAGCGCAGATGCATTAGCCAGGGCAGGAAGCCAGTGGGGATTCCCATCAATCAGCCCCAGCAGCCTGGTTTTTATAAGTGGATACAGATGTGATTTGTCTTCCGGATAAGTACTGGTATTTTCAAACATTAATCTATCTCCTTATTTTTGAAACATATTGGAAGCCTTCAGAACTTCCAGCAATTCTTTGATTTCATCGGGATCAATGACGAGAGCCATTCGAACGTAGCCTTCACCTTCGCTGCCGAATGCGCTGCCCGGAGTAACGATCAGTCCGGTGCGTTCCATCAGTTCCATGCAGAAATCCAATGAAGAAGCATAGCCTTCCGGGATGCGTCCCCATACGAACATAGTTCCCTGGCTGTCGGGTATGTTCCATCCGATCTCACGGAGACCGCCGCAGAGGGCACGGTTTCTTTCTTCGTATTTCAGACGCTGCTCTTCGACAAAATCATCAGGACCGGTAAGTGCTGCGATTGCGGCATATTGTACCGGCAGGAAGATGCCGTAGTCGATCTGACTGCGCAGTATTTTGAATTTTTCAACGATTTTTTTATTACCGATCACGAAAGAAATTCTGGCACCGGTCAGATTGTAGGATTTGGAAAGGGAGTAGAACTCTACACCTACATCCTTCGCGCCTTCGAAGGACAAGAAAGAACGTCCCTGCTTACGGGTAAATATAATATCGGAATAAGCATTATCGTGAATGATGATAATATTATTTTTCTTTGCAAAGGCAATCAATCGCTCATAGAATTCATCCGGGGCACAGACGCATACCGGATTCAGAGGATATGATACGATCATATATTTAGCCTGTTTCAGGATTTCTTCCGGTATATGTTCAAGATCCGGAAGGTATCCGTTCTTCTCTTCGATTTTGTAATACTCAATATGGGCACCTGCCATAATCCCGTTCATTTCAAATAATGGATATCCGGGATTCGGTACAAGGATGGTATCGCCCGGGTTGCACAGCGCCATTCCAATATGTGCCATTCCTTCTTGGGAACCGTAGACGGACATGATCTCATCCGGTTCAAGATCTACCTGGAAGCGATGTTTATAGCGATACTGTACGGCTTCTATAAGTTCCGGAATATCACGCAGAGAGTATTTGTAGTTTTCGGGATTCCCACAGGCATCCTGCATAGCTTTCATAATATGCGGCGCCGGTGAAAAATCGGGGGTACCTATTGAGAGGTTGTAAATCTTTCGGCCGCGTCGGATCAGTTCCTCCTTCTTCTCATTTAACATGGCAAAAATGCCGGTCTGGAACTGATTCACCATATCTGAAAATTGAAATTCCATTTTTCAGTACCTCCTGTTATCTTCTGAATAAGGTAATCTTAGCACTGAAAAGCGGCATTTGCAATAGGAGAACAAGAGAGACAACTATGGATTATCACTGAAAATAATATATTTTACTTCACAGTTCCGGGTATGTCTGATAAAATATAATTAACAGATAATATGGGATGAAATACAATAAATTTCAGAAAGAAGGGGTAAAATGGAAGCAATTGTAAAAATGATTCCGGTGTTTGGAATACTGGCGTTGCTGTTTGCAACGTATCTTGCAAGAAAGGTTGCCCGTCAGGAAGAAGGAACAGGGCGTATGAAAGAGATAGCAGGAGCGATCAGTGAAGGGGCCAGAGCATTTCTGATGGCCGAATACCGCATTCTCATTTTCTTTGTTGTCGTGCTGTTTGTCTTAATTGGCATCGGGATCGGTAACTGGGTGACTGCGATCTGCTTTGTCGTAGGAGCGCTCTTTTCTACCATGGCGGGGTATTGTGGAATGAGTGTGGCGACGAAGGCCAATGTCAGAACGGCAAATGCGGCTCGAGTAAGTGGAATGAATAAAGCGCTGTCGGTGGCGTTTTCCGGCGGCGCGGTAATGGGAATGTGCGTGGCAGGTTTTGGTGTCCTGGGAGTGAGTGCGATCTATCTGCTCACCAAAAATGTAGATGTGCTGTCGGGATTCAGCCTGGGGGCGTCTTCGATCGCCTTGTTTGCTCGTGTCGGAGGAGGTATCTATACAAAAGCTGCAGATGTGGGAGCGGATCTTGTGGGTAAGGTAGAGGCAGGAATTCCTGAGGATGATCCCAGAAATCCGGCGGTCATTGCCGACAATGTCGGTGATAATGTCGGTGATATAGCCGGCATGGGAGCAGATCTGTTTGAATCTTATGTGGGGGCTCTGATTTCGGCACTGACATTGGGAATTGTGTATTTTCAGGCGGAAGGGGCAATGTATCCGCTTATGATCTGCGGTTTTGGACTGCTTGCATCCGTGCTTGGTACCTTTTTTGTAAAGGGAGATGAAAAATCAAATCCGCACAAGGCGCTGAAAATGGGTACATATGTAGCGAGTATTGTAGTGGTTCTTGTGTCCGTTACTTTCAGTAAAATGCTGTTTGGAAATTTTAAGGCGGCTGTTGCCGTGGTTTCCGGATTGATCGTAGGACTTCTGATAGGCGCCATTACAGAGATTTATACGTCAGAGGACTATAAGTCGGTAAAAGTGATCGGAGAACAGTCAGAAACAGGAGCGGCCACAACGGTAATCAGCGGTCTGGCTGTGGGAATGAAATCTACAGCGGCTCCGATTCTGCTGATCTGTGCAGGTATTTTTGCGGCGTATCAGGTATGTGGGCTTTATGGAATTGCACTTGCGGCAGTTGGAATGCTCTCAACTACAGCGATTACCGTGGCGGTAGATGCGTACGGCCCGATTGCAGATAATGCAGGTGGTATTGCAGAGATGTCCGGATTGGATAAATCCGTCCGCAACATTACGGACAAACTGGATGCGGTCGGAAATACAACAGCGGCGATCGGAAAAGGATTTGCAATCGGTTCTGCGGCTTTGACCGCACTGGCGCTTTTTATTTCCTATGCAGAGGCGGTACAACTGAAAAGCATTGATATCCTGAATTACAGGGTGATCATAGGACTTTTCATCGGAGGAATGCTTCCGTTTCTCTTTTCGGCGATGACGATGGAATCCGTTTCAAAAGCGGCGTATCAGATGATCGAAGAAGTGCGGCGGCAGTTCAGGAGTATTCCGGGAATCATGGAAGGGACGGCAAAGCCTGACTATAAGTCCTGTGTTGCAATCTCCACGACGGCAGCTTTGAAAGAAATGCTGGTTCCGGGGATTATGGCAGTTTTGTCGCCGCTTGCGGTGGGAATTTTACTTGGGCCGGAAGCTCTGGGAGGTTTGCTGACAGGGGCACTGGTAACGGGTGTGCTGATGGCGATCTTTATGTCTAATGCGGGCGGCGCATGGGATAATGCAAAGAAATATATTGAAAATGATCATCATGGCGGCAAAGGAAGTGAAGCCCATAAGGCGGCAGTAGTCGGAGATACGGTAGGGGATCCGTTTAAGGATACTTCAGGACCTTCCATTAATATCCTGATTAAATTGATGACGATCGTGTCACTGGTATTTGCACCATTGTTCCTGAGAATCGGGGGATTAATTTAAAACTATATTGAGTGTAAAAATCCAGGCCTTCAGAACAAAGACCTGGATTTTTTAATAACCGGAATTAAGGTTCATTATTAACGAAGCGTTTTTAAAGCCTGTGCAAGCTGATCCGGGCAGGATGTTGATTTCATTCCACAGCGGATTCCATCCAGACGGGAAATGGCTTCATCTACCGTCATGCCCTCTACAAGGCGTGCAATGCCTTGTAGATTTCCTGAACATCCCTTTGTAAATGCAACATTGTGAATTCGTTTCTCATCATCTACTTCGATGTGAATTAGCTGCGAACATACGCCATGCGGTTTGTAATCCATGTCATAGACCTCCTGATAATCTTTCTCTGAGTGGATTATAGCAGAAGGAAGAAAAAAAAGCTAGGTTTATATTCGGAAATTTGCTATAATACAACCATGTCATAAAATCAGAAGGTATAACAACAGAATTTGGAGGAAATAGAACATGATAGGCATTATCGGTGCAATGGAAGAAGAAGTTGCCCATTTAAAAGAGGCAATGCAGGTGGAGAAAACAGTAGAGCGTGCAGCAATGACCTTTGTTAAGGGAAAGCTGGACGGAAAGGATGTTGTGGTGGTGCGCAGCGGAATCGGGAAAGTAAATGCGGGAATCTGCGCGCAGATTCTGGCCGATCTTTTTGAAGTGGATACGCTCATTAATACAGGAGTTGCGGGATCTCTGGATGCGGCGATCGATATCGGAGACATTGTAATCTCAACAGATGCCGTGCAGCATGATATGGATGTCAGTGCACTGGGAGACCCTGTGGGACAGATCCCGCGTATGGATACATTTGCATTCCCTGCCGATGAGAGACTGGTACAGCTTGCTGTTCAGGCGAATGAGGAGGCGAATCCGGATATTCATACATTTACCGGAAGAGTAGTGAGCGGAGATCAGTTTGTATCGGACGGGGCTGTTAAAGAACGGCTTGTGACACAGTTTCAGGCAAAATGTACGGAGATGGAAGGAGCTGCGATTGCGCAGGCGGCTTACCTCAACAAAATTTCGTGTGTCATTATTCGGGCTATTTCGGACAAAGCTGACAACAGTTCGACGATGGATTATGCTGCATTTGAAAAGCAGGCGATCACCCATACGGTAAGGCTTGTGCGGAATTTGATGGGTAAAGTTTAACAGATGAAGAGGCAGATTCTGACATCTCGGCATTTAGGAATGTCGGAATATGAAGAACGATTATAGAGTCCAATTCCTGAGATTTACGCTATAATGGTGGCAAATCAAAGAAGGAGGACTCTTTTTATGTTAGAGAGGATCGTAACACAGCAAGTGTTTTTCTACTTCGTCGGCGCTGTGATTGCTATTGGAGTTCTTGCAAAGATTATCGCCGGCATTTCGTTAAAACGTCTGGTTAAGGCGGCAAGTAACATGGGAAAGAGTAATCATGCACTGATGAAGCTTGTGAGAGCAAAATTTGAGCATGCATGTATGATCAGTGATAAAGTGCAGAATGTGCGGGCATTTGTGGACAAGTATGTATATGAGTACAAAGTGCTAGGACTCAGACTGCATTCATGGCGTCAGCTTGAGAGAACAGCAATCTGGCTCTGTGGTCTTTTGAGTCTTGCCGGTGCAGGTATGGTATATTATGTGAAAGGACCTGATACGATCATGTATCAGTACATGATTCTGGGCTCTGTCGGTATGCTGGCGTTATTCTTGCTCCATATCACTTCAGATGAACGCTATCAGCTCGAGGCGGCAAAAACTTATATGGTAGATTTCCTGGAAAATACATATGCTCATCGTTATACAAAAGGTCCCCGGAAAGAATTTCAGGTTACCGTACAGCGTGCAATGGAGGAACGGGAAAATGTTCCGCCGCAGAGAGAACCGATTTCAGATCCGGGAAATATGCCCGGACAGATGCCGCGGCAGCCGATACCCGGAGGTGAACCGCGTCCGCAGCCTGTGCCCGTAGTTGATCCGCAGCCTGCTCCATACGTCACGCCACAGCCTCAGCAGGTTCCGGTGACGGAGCCGCAGGCATATACCATGACCGGGCAGCAGTCACCGAATGCATCAGAAGAAAATGCAGAAAAGGGGAAGAAAGGGAAAGCACCGTTCGGGCACGGATTAAAGAAGAAAAAGGAAAAAGCAGAGACGGTGGCGGCTTCAGGAAATGCGTACGCGGCGGAGAACTACCCACAGCCGGAATCGCAAAATACAAGGTATGATTACGAACAGTATGGAATGCAGAGTATGAGGAGAGAATATATGCCGGAGCAGGAGCGTGGGTATGCGAAAGCACCGGTGACAAATGAAACAGGAGAGTTGGAGAAGGAGGCGAGAATCCGGGAAATCCTGGAAGAATTCCTCGCTTAATAATAGATTGAAAAAGAGCTGATTGTTCATAAAAAAACGATCAGCTCTCTTTGCGTAAACTCAAAGATATTTCAGGTATCGTAAAGATTCGGCACTATAGCCGAATCTGCATAACATCAACTTCAAGTTCCCATAAAAACTTATCCAGATCTTTATAGGACAGGAAAACAGTTGCCGTATTTTCAAGAGGATGAATGCCGAGGCTCTTGCATTTGGTCAGGTCACGGTCGATAAAGAATTCGACTGCATGGTCGGTATCGTTGATGAGTCCGAACGGAGTAACACTTCCCTGTTTCAGCCCCAGATATTTTTCAAGGCGTTCTTCGGAGGCAAAGCTAAGTCCGCCGGTGCCAAGCTGTCTGGCAAGAGATTTTAAATCGACTTTCTTTGCTTCATCACAAGTTACCAGGAAATGCCGCTTGCCCTTGGAATCCCTGAGGAACAGGTTCTTGCACAGGATCCCTTTTGCAGGAAGACCAAGGCGGTCCATATCTTCCATTGTATAAACGGGTTCATGTTCGACAACTTCATACTTAATATTCAATTTTTTTAACATATCATAAATGCGCTGCTTTTGATCTCCCATTGCCATATCTCCTTTGCATTTTATTTTCTATCATTATAGGCGAAAGCGTCTGGAATGTAAAGATTGAACCTGGCAGATTCGTATGTTAAGACACACAAAAATCACAATTCTCACGCAAAACTTTCACAGTTATTCCTTATACTGGCTCTTATGCAATCAGAAAAATCCGGTGGTATCCGGGCAGTTTGAAGCATAAGCTGAGAAAGATAGAAAAAAGCTAGGAGGGAACGTGTTGATTGAAGTAAGGAATCTTGTAAAGAGATATGGGACACATCTGGCCGTGGACCATTTGAGTTTTACAGTAGAGAAGGGGCAGATATACGGATTTCTGGGACCGAATGGCGCCGGGAAATCGACCACGATGAACATTATGACAGGATATCTGGGGGCAACCGAAGGGGAAGTCCTGATTAACGGGCATAATATTCTGGAAGAACCGGAAGAGGCGAAGAAATGCATCGGATACTTGCCGGAAATGCCGCCTCTTTATCTGGAGATGCGGGTCCGCGAGTATATGGATTTTGCGGCGGAGCTGAAGAAGATACCGAAGAAAGAGCGGAAAAGTGCAGTGGAACAGGCGATGAAGATGGTGAAACTTACAGATGTAGAGAATCGTCTGATCAAGAACCTGTCAAAAGGATATAAGCAGAGAGTCGGACTGGCACAGGCAATTCTGGGATTCCCGGAAATCATCATTCTGGACGAACCGACGGTCGGACTGGATCCGAAGCAGATCATTGAAATTCGCGAACTGATCCGTGAGTTGGCAAAGAAGCATACCGTTATATTAAGTTCCCATATTCTGGCGGAGATTCAGGAGGTCTGTGATTATATCATGATCATCTCCGGAGGAAAGCTTGTGGCGAGTGATACACCGGAAAATCTGGAGAAACTCCTTGAAGGACAGCGGTCGGTTGAAATTCTTGCAAAAGGAACGGAAGATAAGGTAAGGATGATTCTGAAGTCGATTCCTGAGGTGAAAAGCGCAGACGTAAAACCGGGGGAAGAAGGCGGAACGACAAAGGCAAGTGTGATTCCTACAGAAAATCAGGATATCCGTGAGAATGTGTTCCGTGCATTTGCCGGTGCGGATTGCCCGCTCCTGATGCTATATCACAGCAGGACAACACTGGAAGATGTATTCCTTGAATTGACTCAAAAAGAGAGTGCCGCCGTGGAACAAGCCAGGACAAAGAGCGATGTAGAAGAACTATGGGATGAAGAAGAACTGTATGAAGGAGAGGAGGAATCGGGCGATGACGGCGATTTATAAAAGAGAACTAAAATCCTATTTCCAATCCATGACAGGATATGTACTTACCGCATTCATGGTCGTGTTTACCGGGATTTATTTTATGGCGTATAATCTGAATTCGGGGTATCCGTATTTTTCGTATGTTTTGCTGAGTATTAATTATATATTGATTATTATCGTACCGCTTTTGACTATGCGTTCCTTTGCGGAGGAAAGAAAGAGCAGGACAGATCAGATGCTTTTGTCTGCACCGGTGAGTCTGACAGAAGTAGTACTGGGGAAATATCTGGCGATGATTACTGTATTTGCAGTACCATGCGTAATATTCTGCACATTTCCGTTGATTATCAAAAGCTTTGGGACGGCCTATCTGAAAGTGGATTATTTATCAATTTTAATGTTTTTCCTGATGGGATGTGTATACATATCAATCGGAATGTTCCTTTCATCCCTCACAGAGAGCCAGATTATCGCGGCCGTCACAACCTTTGGCGCGCTGCTTCTGGTTTATCTTTGGGGAGGACTGACTCAGTTCCTTCCAACATCCAAGACCAGTGGTATGATCGGGATGGTGATTCTTCTGACGATCGTGGCAGCAGTTATTTATCAGATGACGAAAAACTGGATGATTTCCGGTATTGTAGAAGTTATCGGCGTAGCCATAGTCGTGGCTCTCAGTTTTGTAAAGGCGGAACTGTTTGAGAATCTTCTGGTCAATCTGATGGAGAAATTATATATTACGGAAGTGTTTGAGAATATAGCGGTAAATCGTCTGTTTGATGTAAGTGGACTTGTGATGTATCTGACCGTGATTGCAGTGTTTGTTTTTTTTACGATGCAGTCCATTCAGAAAAGACGTTGGAGTTAGGAGGGGTGAGACATGGAAAAGATTAAGAAAATGTTCAAAAGTGTATCCTCCAAAAATGGTACGTATAGTGTAGGCCTTACCGTACTGGTTCTGGTGATTGCGGTGCTGGTCAATCTTGTGGCCGGTCAGCTTCCGGAAAGTATGAGAAATATTGACATCAGTGACAACGGAATCTACGAGATCAGTGAGGTCTCGGAAGAAATTCTGGACGAACTGGATAAAGAGGTGAAGCTGACGGTCGTGGCGGATCTGGATTCTGTCGATCAAAGAATTGAGACATTTGTAAAGAAATATGCGGCTTTATCGAAGAAGATCGACCTGGAATGGATCGATAGTGTACAGCATCCTTCCGCTTTGCAGAAGTATAATACAGAGGGCGACATCATCAACGTAGAGTGTGAAGAAACAGGAAAGAGCACGCAGATTGCCTTTGACGATATTATCAAATATGATGAATACACATATTATATGTCCGGACAGCTTAGTGAGACGGAATTCGATGGAGAAGGACAACTTACAAGCGCAATCGGATATGTGACCAGTACCGAGACTAAGAAAATCTATCGCACCAGCGGACACGGTGAGGCGACGTTTTCTACATCGGTAAATGAATTGTTTTCCAAGAATAATCTGGAGACATCCGAGATCAATCTGAGTATGAATGCGCAGATTCCGGAGGACTGTGATCTTTTGTTCCTCTATGCGCCATCTTCTGATATTACGGATGATGAAAAGACGCTGATAGAGGATTATCTCGCGGATGGAGGCAACGTGTATCTGATTCTGGGTACGGATGAAGTGGATCTGCCGAACCTGGAAGCGATTATGGCAGATTATGGGCTGGGACGTGCGGATGGTTATATTGCGGATATGCAGAGATGCTATCAGAATAATTATTATGCGATCTTCCCGCAGCTTACATTGACCGGTGACCTGGGGCAGGGAATTAAAAATGAGATGGTTCTGCTCTTGAATTCGCATGGACTGGAAAAACTGGATACAGAAGACGACGCACTGACGGTGTCAACATTTATGGAAACATCAACGCAAAGCTATGCGGTGCGGGAAGACGGAGAGACGGAAGGACAGTACATTCTGGGAGCAGTTGTAAAGAAGACCTGCGATACCGGAGATGAAGATACGAATGAAGATGAGGAGGATGCCGGTTCCGGGGATACAGAAGAATCGGAGGTTTCCCGGTTAACAGTCGTCGCTTCGGATTCTCTGATCAGTTCGGATATTACCGATCAGCTCACAACACTGGATAACCTGACACTGTTTGTGAATTCTGTCATGAACAATTTTGATGATGTGGAAAATGTTGCAATTGAAGCGAAGAGTCTGAGTGTGGAGCAGAACACACCGGTTCATGCAGGAACGATCAGTCTGATCATCATATTTGTGATTCCGATTGCGATTCTTGTGATTGGATTTGTGACATGGATGCGCAGGAGAAAATCATAGGGAGGACTGTATATGAAGAAAAAGCAGAAAACATTTGCAATTCTTATAGGAGTGATTGTGATTCTGTTACTGGCATTCTTTGGAATGAAGTATGTAAATCATGCGAATGAAGAGAAGGAAGAGCAGAAAAAAGAGGAGGAAAAAATCCAGGTTCTGAAGGCAGACAGTCTGAATGCGATGACATATGCAGATGCAGAAGGAAACAGTATGGCATTCGAGAAGGAAGAAGGGGTCTGGAAGTTCAGTGAAGATCCGGTGATCGAGCTTCAGGAGGATGTGATGCTGGATATGGAAAATGCTTTTTCGGACATTCAGGCGATCAAAGAGATCAGCTCGCCCGATGAATTATCAGATTATGGGTTCGATGCGGTGACATACCGCCTTTCCGTCACAGAGGAAGATGGAACGGAACATGAGTATCTGTTTGGAAATACAACAGGGGAGCAGATTTATTTTATGGAGGAGAACGGAGAAAATGTCTACACAGTTTCTTCAGAACTGACTTCCCAGATGTTGTGGAACCTGGCTGATATTGCCGAGAAAGACAGTTTTATTCAGATTATTGCAGATCATTTTGTCAAAGAGGTGATTACGGCACCGGATGGAACACAAACGGTGTATGAAGCAGTGGAAGAAACAGAAGATTCGGAAGATGAGACAGAACAGTCGGATGATGCAGAAGAAAATAATCCGGTTGAGAAAGTTGCAAATGGAATTGCCGGAATGTATTTTACCGATTGTGTCGATTATCATGTGACAGATGAGACAAAAGCCGGGTATGGTCTGGATGAGGCGTCCAGAACGAAGGTGGAAGTGACTTACAAAGACTCGCAGGACGGAGAAAAAGAGAAAACGGTGATCTTCTATGTGGGGAAAGAAGATGAGGACGGCTCATATTATTATGTTCAGCTTGACGGTTCCATCCGGGTAAACCGGGTTCTTTCCGATAGCATTAAGACCATTCTTCCGGAATAGAAATTTATATCGTTTGTTGTAATTCCATTTTAAAACCGCTATACTAAGAACTGGACTTGGTATAGCGGTTTGTTGCGCTATGATATGAGAGGTTGGCGGAACACACAAAAAAGTGGTTCTGCAGGAAATATGGAGGACGCATGAAACGATTATATGACAGATTAGAAGAATACTCCCGGCAGGATTATTATGGCTTTCATATGCCCGGGCATAAAAGAAATACAGAAATTCTGGGAGTGGATCTGCCGTATGCGATTGACATTACCGAGATAGACGGGTTCGACGATCTGCATCATGCCGATGGGATTCTGAAGGAAGCGCAGGAAAGAGCGGCATCCGTATTTGGGGCGGATGAGACACATTTTCTGGTAAATGGAAGTACAGTGGGAATTCTGAGTGGAATTCTGGGAAGTACAAAGAAGGGCGATAAGATCCTGGTGGCACGTCATTGTCACAAGTCGGTTCATCATGCTATCTATTTAAATGAATTGAGACCGAGGTACCTCTATCCGGATTTTGACGGTGAAAAACACTGGAATGGAGAAATCCGCGCGGAAGATGTCAGAAAAGCACTCGAAGAAGAGCCGGACATACGGGCGGTCGTTGTGGTCTCTCCGAATTATGATGGGGTGGTTTCAGACATCAGGGAGATTGCACGGATCGTGCACGAAAAGGGAATTTCTCTGATTGTGGACGAGGCGCACGGAGCACATTTTGGCTTTCACCCGTATTTCCCGGAGCGGTCAAATGGACTGGGAGCCGATGTGGTGATCCAGAGTCTTCATAAGACGCTGCCATCCTTGACCCAGACGGCACTTCTTCATATGAACGGACCGATTGCAAACAGAGAACGGATACGGCGTTATCTGGATATGCTGCAGAGCAGCAGCCCCTCTTATGTCTTCATGGCGAGTATGGATGCATGCATTGATTTTGTGGCAGGGGAGGAAGGTGCGAGGGCATTTCATATTTATGCCGAACGCCTTGCGGAAACCAGAAATAAACTTGCCTCTTTGCGCTTTCTGAGACTTCTGGAATCCGATCATTATGATCCGTCCAAAATCGTAATTTCGGTTTCAAAAGCGAATCTGACGAGCCATGAGTTATATGAGAAACTTTTGCGTGACTATCATTTGCAAATGGAAATGGTGGCAGGGACGTATTTGATTGCCATGACATCGGTCGCCGATACGAAGGAAGGCCTGGACCGTCTGGTGAAGGCACTATTAGAGATTGACGGGGAATTGGAAGAGCCGAAGTGTTGTGCAGAGATTTCCGGTGAGCTTCCGCGGCAGGAGCAGGTGTTTACACCGTTTGAAATTGCCGAAAAGAACGAACAGGGACTGGGAGAAAGTATTTCCTGGAGACAGAGTGAAGGAAGAGTCTCTATGGAATATGCGTATCTCTATCCGCCGGGAAGTCCGGTCATTGTGCCGGGCGAGCGAATCAGCAGAGAGGCGGTGGAGCTTCTTGCATTTTATGAAGAACAGAAATTTCAGATAGAAGGAATTCAGGAAAAAGGAAGAATCAGGGTGCTGAAAAATGAGTAATATATATTATCTGATGGGAAAAAGTTCATCCGGAAAGGATACCATTTACAAAAGAATCAAAGAATTGCATCCGGAACTGAAAACGGTCACGATTTACACGACCCGCCCGATCCGTGAGGGGGAGAAGAACGGGAAAGAATACTATTTCGTAAATGAAGAGAAATTGCAGCAGTTACTGGATGATGGGAAAGTGATTGAGCTGCGCACCTATGACACCGTTCATGGTCCCTGGAACTATTTTACTGTGGATGACGGACAGTTTGATCAGGATACGGCAGATTATCTTATGATCGGGACACTGGAATCCTATCAGAAGATGAGAGAATATTTTGGCGAAGAAAGAATAGTGCCACTCTATATCGAAGTGGAGGACGGGGAACGTCTGATGCGTGCACTTACCAGAGAGAGAATGCAGAAAGAGCCGAAATATGCGGAAATGTGCAGACGCTTCCTTGCAGATACCGAGGATTTCTCGGAAGAGAATCTGAAAGCGGTGGGAATTACCGAACGGTTTGAAAATCGGGAACTTGAGGAAACGGTAAGAAAAATTTCAGAAAGAATTCAGCAGAAAACAGGCGAATTAGGCTAGGTATTCCGCTGAAATTATGATACAATAACAGGTAGTTACGGGAATTTATACATTAAAGAAGGTGAAGCTATGTCAGGTTTTAAAGATGTCGTTGGACATACTGAGATTATTGAATATATGAAAAATGCAGTGAAGCAGGATAAAGTGTCTCACGCTTATATTTTAAATGGACCGAAAGGGTCAGGAAAGAAGCTGCTGGCGAAGCTTTTTGCCCAGGAACTTCAGTGTGAGAACAATGGGGATGAGCCGTGTAATAAATGTCATTCCTGTCGTCAGGCCATGAGTGGCAATCATCCGGATATTATCCGTGTGACCCATGAAAAACCGAATTCCATCAGTGTAGATGAGATCCGTGTACAGATCAATGAAGATATTCAGGTGAAGCCGTACAACGGGAAATATAAGATTTATATCGTACCGGATGCAGATCTGATGACGGTACAGGCACAGAATGCATTGTTAAAGACGATCGAGGAACCGCCGTCTTATGCGGTGATCTTCCTGCTTACGGAGAATGCAGACAGCCTGCTCCCGACGATCTGTTCCAGATGTGTTATGCTGAAGCTTCGCAATATCAAGGATAAAC
This sequence comes from Bariatricus sp. HCP28S3_A4, assembly GCF_052066395.1. NCBI lineage: Bacteria > Bacillati > Bacillota > Clostridia > Lachnospirales > Lachnospiraceae > Bariatricus > Bariatricus sp. HCP28S3_A4. The sequence goes on from NZ_JBQHSE010000010.1 coordinate 74,706, forward strand.
TGGTGAAAAAGTATCTGATGGAGACGCTGGAGATTCCGGATTACAAAGCGGATGTCTGCACGGCATTTGCACAGGGCAATGTGGGAAGGGCCATTATGCTGGCAAACTCAGAGCATTTTAATGAGATCAAGGAAGAAGCAATCCAGCTTTTGAAGAACATTGATACGATGGAAGTCAGCGACCTGGTCGAGGCGGTTAAGCGGATTACCGCGTATAAGATCGAGATCAATGACTATCTGGATATCCTGATGATCTGGTATCGGGATGTATTGATCTACAAAGCAACGAAGAATATTGACAGAGTGATTTTTAGCGAACAGCTTGATTATATCAAGGAACGCGCGAAGAAAAGCTCCTATGAAGGGATAGAAACGATTTTGAATGCGCTGGAGAAGGCGAAAACACGTCTGAAAGCGAATGTGAACTTTGACCTGGTAATGGAGCTTCTGTTATTGACGATAAAGGAGAATTAGCCGATGACAAAAGTAATAGGAGTCCGTTTCAGGGCTGCAGGGAAAATTTATTTTTTTGCTCCGGGCAAGCTGCAGATTCAGCGCGGGGATCAGGTAATCGTGGAGACGGCACGGGGAGTGGAATTTGGAAATGTCGTGATGGGACCGAAGGAAATCCCCGATGAGGAGATCACCCAGCCGCTCAAGACGGTGATCCGCGTTGCAACAGACGAAGACCGGAGAACCGAAGAGAAGAACCGGAAAAAAGAAAAAGAAGCATTCAACATCTGTCTTGAGAAGATTCAGAAGCATGGACTGGAAATGAAGCTGATCGATGCGGAATACACATTTGACAATAATAAAGTTCTGTTTTATTTTACAGCTGACGGAAGAATCGACTTCCGTGAACTGGTCAAGGATCTGGCGGCGGTGTTCCGTACGAGGATCGAATTAAGACAGATCGGGGTACGTGACGAGACGAAGATCCGCGGAGGAATCGGAATCTGCGGGCGTGAGCTTTGCTGCCACACTTACCTGTCTGAATTTGCACCGGTATCGATTAAGATGGCGAAGGAACAGAATCTGTCGCTGAATCCATCAAAGATCTCAGGCGTATGCGGCAGGCTGATGTGCTGTCTGACGAACGAGGAAGAGACCTACGAAGAACTGAACAGCCGCCTCCCGGCAGTGGGAGATACCGTGACGACCAGTGACGGACTGCGGGGAGAGGTACACTCATTGAGTGTCTTAAGACAGCAGGTAAAGGTGATTGTAAACCTGGATAACGACGAGAAGGAGATCCGGGATTATAAGGTCAGCGAACTGAAGTTCCGGCCGAGAAAGCGTAAGAATGATGTGAAGCTGACGAAACAGGAGATGAAAGAGCTTGCGGCTCTGGAAAAGGGTGAAGGAGCGTCAAAATTAGATGACAACTAATCTGAAACAGGGGGAACGGCTCGACGATTTACAGATAAAAGGATATGAGATCATACAGCATCCGGGAAGGTTCTGCTTTGGGATGGATGCGGTTCTTCTCAGTGCATTTGCAAAGATAAAAGCGGGAGAATGTGTTCTTGATCTTGGGACAGGAACGGGAATTCTCCCGATTCTTTTCGCTGCAAAGACAGAAGGCAGGCATTTTACCGGGCTGGAGATCCAGGAGGAGAGTGCGGATATGGCGAGAAGAAGCGTACAGCACAATCACCTGGAAGAACGGGTGGAAATCGTAACCGGTGATATTAAGGAAGCATCGATGATCTTCGGGCCGTCATCGATGGATGTGGTGAGTACAAATCCACCGTATATGATCGGCGGACACGGACTGGCAAATCCGAAAAGCGAGAAAGCGATCGCACGCCACGAGGTACTGTGTACACTGGATGACATTATCCGGGAAAGTACAAAAGTATTGAAACCGGGCGGACGATTTTACATGGTTCACAGGCCGTTTCGGCTTGCTGAGATTCTGTCCAAAATGACAGAAACGGGATTGGAGCCCAAAAGGATGCGTCTGGTATATCCATACATAGATAAGGAACCAAATATGGTTTTGATTGAAGGAATCCGGGGTGCGAAGCCCAGAATGACGATCGAACCGCCGCTGATCGTTTACAAAAAAGATGGAACATATACACAGGAAGTACTGGAACACTATGGAATGGACGGCTTGGGAAATAACGGCAGGTAACGGAAAGGAGAGCGTATGGCGGGAACATTATATTTGTGTGCGACACCCATCGGCAATCTGGAAGATATGACGTTCCGGGTGATCCGGACATTGAAGGAAGTAGATCTGATCGCAGCAGAAGATACGAGGAACAGCATCAAGCTGCTGAATCATTTTGAGATTAAGACACCGATGACCAGTTACCATGAATACAATAAAATCGAAAAGGGACAAAAGCTGGTGGATAAACTGCTGGAAGGACAGAACATAGCATTGATTACAGATGCAGGTACGCCGGGAATCTCGGATCCGGGAGAAGAACTGGTGAAGATGTGCTATGAAGCCGGGATTACAGTGACTTCACTTCCGGGTGCGGCCGCATGTATTACTGCGCTCACGATATCCGGATTGTCAACCAGAAGATTTGCTTTTGAGGCATTTCTGCCATCCGATAAAAAAGAGCGTCAGGAAGTTCTGGCGGAACTGGCAGAAGAAACCAGAACCATGATCATTTACGAGGCACCGCACCGCCTGGTGAAGACCTTGAAGGAACTGGGGCAGGTTCTGGGAGAAGACCGCCGGCTGACTGTATGCAGAGAACTTACGAAGAAGCACGAAACAGCATTTACCACAACATTTGCCGAAGCAGTCTCTTATTATGAAGAAAATGAGCCAAAGGGAGAATGCGTGCTGGTTGCAGAGGGAAAAAGCCGTGAAATGATACGACGTGAAGAACAAGGGAAATGGGAGCAGATGAGCATTCCGGAGCATATGGAGTATTATCTGAACCAGGGAATGGAGAAGAAAGAGGCTATGAAATGCGTCGCAAAGGACAGAGGGATCGGCAAACGTGACGTATATAAGGCACTTTTGTAGTTTCGTCAATTTGTACACCTTGTTTATAAAACTTTGTTCAACCCGAACATAGACCAGAAACGATTTTTTTACTATACTAAATGACAGATAGAGAAAACGGCTGAGCCGTAATAAAAAGTAATCAAAACATTTTAGGAGGAAAGAACCAATGGCAAGTTTATCATTAAAACATATCAACAAAACTTATCCAAACGGATTTGAGGCAGTTAAAGATTTCAACCTTGAAATCGAAGATAAAGAATTTATCATCTTTGTAGGACCGTCAGGATGTGGAAAATCCACAACACTTCGTATGATCGCAGGTCTGGAAGACATCTCAAGCGGTGAATTAAAGATTGGTGATAAAGTAGTGAACGATGTAGAACCAAAAGACAGAGATATCGCAATGGTATTCCAGAACTACGCTCTGTATCCACATATGACTGTATATGATAACATGGCATTTGGTCTTAAATTAAGAAAAGTTCCGAAACCGGAAATTGATAAAATGGTTCGTGAAGCGGCAAGAATCCTTGACCTGGAAAGCCTGCTTGATCGTAAACCGAAAGCATTATCAGGTGGACAGAGACAGCGTGTTGCTATGGGACGTGCTATCGTTCGTAACCCGAAAGTATTCCTTATGGATGAGCCTCTTTCAAACCTGGATGCTAAGCTTCGTGGACAGATGCGTATTGAGATCTCTAAATTACATCAGAGATTAGGTACAACCATCATCTACGTAACACATGACCAGACAGAAGCTATGACACTGGGAACCAGAATCGTAGTTATGAACGCAGGTGTTGTTCAGCAGGTAGATACTCCACAGGTATTATACGATACCCCGTGCAACCTGTTCGTAGCAGGATTCATCGGATCTCCGCAGATGAACTTCGTAGATGCTGTATGTAAAGTAAAAGGCGACAAAGTATACCTTCAGGCTGGCCCTTCTGATATCGAACTTCCGGCTGCAAAAGCTAAAAAGCTTATCGATGGCGGATATGATGGAAAGACAGTTGTTCTCGGAATCCGTCCGGAAGATGTACATGACGAACCAGAATTTATCGCAAAATCTCAGGGTACTCTGATTGAAGCTACAATCCGTGTATACGAAATGCTTGGTGCAGAAGTTTACTTACACTTCGATTACGAAGGAGCAAGCATGACTGCAAGAGTTGATCCTAGAACAACAGCAAGAACAGGCGATACTGTTAAATTTGCTTTGGATGCAGACAAGATTCATGTATTCGATAAAGAAACAGAAAAGACAATCACAAACTAAGAATGTGTAATCCGCAAGAGACATATCCCATTTGAGATATGTCTCTTGTTTTTTGCCATGTGTACGCCAAACAGATCCGGTGGAATTTTTTTAATCTTTCAAATTTCCGAAAATGATTGACAAAATAATAGAATCTGATTATTATAACTAATAAGTAAAAGGGAGTAACCTACGTTTGTCATGAATGCGTTTACGATATCGTCAATACGATGGAACCCATCCGGTATCGTGAGAAAACGGTGAGACTTTTATTGCAGGAAGAAGTATGCAATGAAAGTCTTTTCTTTTTATCTTTTTGCATAGTGTCTTCTGAATTGTAAATACTTGGAAGTAGGAGGAAAACACGATGAAAGAAATTTACCAGCTAACAGCTGCTGAGGTGCAGGAGAGAGTGAACAGCCATCCGGACGGACTATCCAAAACGGAAGTAGAACAAAGTCGTGAGAGATCAGGATGGAACGAACTGACGGAAGGGAAGAGGAAGAGTGTACTGCAGATTTTTCTGGAGCAATACAAAGATTTCCTTGTATTTATATTGATCATATCTGCGATTATATCCGGAATTTTAGGAGATATGGAGAGTGCGATTGTAATTCTGGTGGTCATTACGATCAATGCGATCCTCGGAACGGTACAGACGCTGAAAGCGGAACAGTCCCTGCAAAGCTTGAAGAAACTTTCGGGTCCGGAGGCGAAAGTCATGCGTGACGGCGCGGTCGCCCCGATCCCGGTCCGGGAACTTGTCGTGGGAGATCTCGTGATGCTGGAGGCAGGGGACTATGTCCCGGCGGACGGAAGAATTCTGGAAAATGCAAGCCTCAAGATCGATGAAAGTGCACTCACAGGGGAGAGCCTTGGAGTGGAGAAGCAGGAAGATGTCATTGAAAACGAAGTTCCTCTGGGAGATCGGACCAACATGGTGTTTTCGGGAAGCTATGTCACATACGGGCGTGGAAGCTTTGTCGTGACGGATGTGGGAATGCAGACCGAGCTCGGGAAAATCGCCGGTTTGCTGAAAAATGCTTCCGAGAAAAAGACACCGCTTCAAGTGAATCTGGATCAGTTTGGGCAGAAGCTATCCATTATTATTTTAGTGTTCTGTGCCATTTTATTCGGAATCAGTGTTTTGCGGGGAGAGAATATCGGAAATGCATTTCTCTTTGCCGTTGCACTCGCGGTTGCCGCTATTCCCGAAGCGCTCAGTTCTATTGTAACGATCGTGCTTTCCTTTGGAACACAGAAAATGGCTAAAGAGCATGCAATCATCCGTAAACTTCAGGCAGTTGAAGGGCTGGGCAGTGTGTCTGTGATCTGTTCTGATAAAACAGGAACCTTGACACAGAATAAAATGACCGTGGAAGATTATTATGTGGATGCCAGAAGAATCCGCGCTGCAGAGGTGGATCTGAATGATACACTGCAGAGACAGCTTTTGCGGTATAGTATCCTTTGTAATGATTCAACGAATGAAGACGGAATTGAGATTGGCGATCCCACAGAGTCAGCGCTCATTAATATAGGAAGTGCACTGGGAATCGAGGCAGCCAAAGAGAGGGCACAGTATCCGAGACTTTCTGAAATTCCGTTTGACAGTGACAGAAAATTGATGTCTACGTTGCATTTGATGGAAAATCAGCAGGGAGAGCAAGTGTACCGCATGGCTGTGAAAGGTGCGGTGGACGTGATCCTTGACCGTGCCAGCCGGATCCAGACGGCAGACGGTGTCCGGGAAATTAATGCCAAGGACATAGAAAAGATTGAAAAACAGAATCGGGATTTCTCCGGAGAGGGACTCCGCGTTCTGGGATTTGCATACCGGGACATTCCGTTAGAAGATGGCGGCAAGTTGGGCGAAAGCCTTGCGAATAAACAGGCTCCGGTATTACAAATGGAAGATGAGCAGGATCTGGTATTTCAGGGAATGATCGCGATGATGGATCCGCCGAGAGAAGAATCCATGGAAGCAGTCGCAGAATGTATCAAAGCAGGGATCCGACCAGTCATGATTACTGGGGATCATAAGATTACTGCAGCGGCAATCGCAAAACGCATCGGCATTTTAAAGGATTTTTCAGAGGCATGTGAGGGTGCAGTGATTGATGGAATGACGGATGAAGAACTGAGAGAATTTGTTCCGCAGATTTCGGTTTACGCCCGCGTTTCACCGGAGCACAAGATAAGGATTGTCCGCGCATGGCAGGAGCGAGGCAATATTGTAGCCATGACCGGTGACGGAGTCAATGACGCACCGGCTCTGAAACAGGCGGATATCGGTGTTGCGATGGGAATAACCGGAACCGAAGTGGCCAAAGATGCGGCGGCGATGGTGCTGACAGATGATAATTTTGCAACCATTGTAAAAGCGGTGGAAAACGGACGGAATGTCTATCGAAACATTAAGAATTCGATTCAGTTCCTCCTGTCCGGCAATTTTGGCGCGATTCTTACCGTACTTTTTGCTTCGCTGGCAGCACTTCCGGTGCCGTTTGAACCGGTTCATCTTCTCTTTATCAACCTGCTGACTGACAGCCTTCCGGCAATCGCATTGGGACTGGAACCGCACAGCAGAGATGTGATGGAAGAAAAGCCTCGCCCGATGAATGAATCCATTTTGACGAAATCTTTTTTACTCAAAATCGGTCTGGAAGGTCTGGTGATCGGAGTGATGACAACGATCGGTTTTTTGATGGGATACCGTCAGGGCGGAGCTGCACTCGGAAGCACCTTCGCATTTGGAACATTGTGCCTGTCAAGGCTCGTTCACGGATTCAACTGTAAATCAGATGATATGATTTTGTTCAGCAAAAAGCTGTTTAATAATAAATATCTGATTGGTGCATTCGGAATCGGTTTTGTTTTCATTACAGCAGTCCTGATGATACCGGGACTTCACAATGTGTTCAAGGTGGTGACGCTGGATGGCGGGCAGTTCCTGACCGTCTGTGGACTGGCGATTCTGAATCTTCCGGTGATTCAGGTGCTGAGGGCAGTGAGAAAAGGTTGGAGAAAGCAGAAATAATAGGAAGAATTACAGAAAGAAATGCAGGAGGAGCGTGGCGTAAATGGATTGGAGTCAGGAAACACTTCGAAAAATAAGAGGATTGATTGTATTTACGATTTTGATTATGGTTGGACTCTGGAATTTCGATAAAGTTTTAGAGATTGTGGGAATGATATGGGGACTTGTGTTTCCGTTTGTACTTGGAGGTGCAATTGCATTTATCATCAATGTCCCGATGAGCTTCATCGAAGCGAAAATGTTCGGAAAAAATAAGGAAGACAGAGGAAAAGCGGCGAAGAAGCTGGCAAGGCCGGTCAGTCTCGTATTAACAATTGCGATTGTTGTCGGTCTGATCGTACTTGTGATGTTTGTTCTTGTACCGCAGTTGGGGGATACATTTTCCAGCCTGGGAAGCAGCATTGCAGCGTTCATTCCGAAACTGCAGGAATGGGTCGGGAATTTTACGAATAACAATCCGGATGTGATGAAATGGGTGGATCAGATTGAATTTAATCCGGATAAGATGATCAGCTGGCTAATGGGAATGCTTGGAAACGGAGCCGGAAATGTGATGAATACGACATTTAATGCGGTGAGTAATCTTGTCGGTGGCGTGGCCAAATTCTTTATTGCGTTTTCATTTGCCTGTTATGTTCTCTTTCAGAAGGAAAAACTGCATGTACAGGTCAGAAAGGTATTTTTTGCATTTATTCCCAAAAGGAAAGCGGAGGCGGCACTGGAGATATGCTCACTGACCTATAAGATCTTTTCCAATTTTCTGACAGGGCAATGTCTGGAAGCAATCATTCTGGGATGCATGTTTGTGGTGACGATGACGATTCTTAGAATGCCGTATGCACTTCTGATCGGAATTATTATTGCCTTCACCGCACTGATCCCGATTTTTGGTGCATTTATCGGATGTGCCCTGGGAGCTTTTATGATTTTTATGGTAAATCCAAGGCAAGCGGTTGTTTTTGTTATTATGTTCCTGGTGCTTCAGCAGATAGAAGGAAATCTGATCTATCCGCATGTTGTAGGAAATTCTGTGGGACTTCCGTCGATTTGGGTGCTGGCAGCAGTCAGCATCGGTGGAAATCTGATGGGGGTTGTCGGAATGTTGATCTTTATCCCGATCGTTTCAGTAATCTATACATTATTCCGGGAAATCGTATATCTCGAGCTTAAGAAACATAAGATCAAAAATGTGACAGCGCAGACTGTGGAAGAATACACGGAGGAAGAAGTGCAGAAAATGCAGGAAATCTTCGAAGCGGAGCATGCGGAAGATTAAGAAGAAACAATCTGGGTATTTGAAGAAGAAGAACTATAAGTGAAATATTGAAAAGGTTCCGCATATCTATTAGAGAGAAGCTTTTTCAGGTGAAATAAATGCTGAACTATTTATGGGCGGGCATGATTATTATGGGAATCATATTTGCCGCATTTACCGGGAAAATGGCAGATGTCACAAATGCCGCACTGGATTCCTCTAAAGAGGCAGTCACCCTGTGTATCACGATGATGGGAGTGATGTCGTTCTGGGTAGGCATCATGGAAATCGCGAAAAAAGGTGGGATCATGGAAGCTGCAGCGAAGAAAATGAGACCACTCATACGGTTTCTGTTCCCAGAATTACCCGAAGGACATCCCGCGGAAGAACATATAACAAGTAACATCATTGCCAATGTCCTCGGCCTCGGTTGGGCCGCGACCCCCGCCGGGCTGAAAGCGATGGAAGCGCTGGCGGATCTGGAAGAAGACAGACGGAGAGGAAGACTTCCGGGACCGGTAAGGAAGAAAGAAATCGCAAGTAATGAGATGTGTACCTTTTTGATTCTGAATATCTCCTCACTTCAGCTGATCCCGGTAAATGTGATCGCCTACAGGAGCCAGTATGGGAGCGTGAACCCGGCGGCGATTGTAGGGGCGGGGATCTTGGCGACGGCGGTGAGTACCGGAGTGGCGGTTGTGTATTGTAAACTTAGAACTTAGGGACGGTTCTTTTGCCACGATGCCAGGGCTTTTGACCCCAGCATCTTGCCACGACCAGCGCCCTTTGGCTTCAAATACTATGGTAAGAGAAACATATATGACAATTACAAAAAGCAGCCTTTACGGGAGAATGAGAATAATCTGTAAAGACTGCTTTTCGATTTCGAAGTTGCTATTAGGTTTAAGAATTTAACTTCTTTCGTAATTCCAGGAGTTCCTGTTCTATTTTGGATAACTTTAACCGCTGGGCATCAATCATACCTTCTTGCTGTTCTTTTTGCCAGCTTTCGAATTGAGAAAGCAGATGTTTGTGCATATGGGTTTCTCCTAAAAGTGCTTCTTGTGTGTGGAGAAATGGGAATAGAGTGTGCAAATTATTTGACATAGGCAAATCCTCCTTGGTAAAAAATAATATTGTTTGTTTCATCATTAGCGGGTTATTGCCTCGAAAGGAAAGCACCGAAAATGAGATGCCTTACGGCGAGAAAAATACAGCTCTCCGCTTTGGGCGCTTGTGATTCTTTTTCAACTGTGATACCATTATTTGTGGAAAAATCATATAACACTAAAGGAGAGCAAAGAAATGAAGTTTTCACAAATGCCTTATGAACGCCCGGATCTCGAGGCAGTCAAGGCGCAATTAAATGAATTTAATGAACGTCTGGCAAAGGCGGAAAGCTATGAAAGTGCGAAGGCTGTTTTCCTTGAGAGGGAAACGTATGAGAAGCATGTGGATACCATGGAGTCATTGGTATCCATCCGCCATTCTATTGATACCAGAGATGAATTCTATGATGAGGAGATGAAGTTCTGGAATACCTCAGGACCGGTTCTGGAAGAATACCGCCAGGAATGGAATAGAGTAATGCTGGAAAGCCCGTTCCGTCCGCAGTTCGAAGAAGAATACGGCAATGTAATGTTTATAAAAGCGGAGATGGCTAAGAAGACATTTGCACCGGAGATCATCCCGGATCTGCAGAAGGAAAATGAGTTGGCGACAACATATGAGAAACTGCTTGCATCAGCGCAGATTCCGTTTGAAGGGAATATGTACACGCTTTCTCAGATGACACCGTTTAAAAATGATGCAGACGATGACAGATGTCTTGCAGCATGGAAAGCGGAAGGTCAGTGGTACAAGGATCATCAGAAAGAACTGGATGATCTGTATGATCAGCTTGTGCATGTACGCGATCAAATAGGAAGAAAACTGGGGTATGACGGATATACTGAACTTGGTTACTACAGAATGCAGAGAAATTGTTATGGTAAAGAGGATGTAGCGCGTTTCCGCGCGGCGGTTGTGAAATATCTTGTGCCGGTAGCGGACGAGGTCTGCAGAGAGCAGGCGAAACGCATCGGAAGAGCGTATCCGCTAAGCTTTGCGGATGCGGCGCTGAAGTTCCGTTCTGGAAATCCAAAGCCGTGCGGGGAGCCGGAAGATATTCTTGCACAAGGCAAGAAATTCTATGATGAACTGTCTCCGGAGACCAGCAAATTTTTCAACACCATGTTGGATCAGGAACTTCTTGATGTATTATCAACGCCTGGAAAAGAAGCCGGAGCTTACTGCTCAAGCATTGCTGACTATGGAGTGCCGTTTATTTTCGCGAACTTTAATGGTACCCAGGGAGATGTGGAAGTCGTGACACATGAGGCGGGACATGCATTTGCGGCCTGGCTGAATCGCGACCGGGTACCGTACAGCCAGATCTGGCCGGGAATGGAAGCTTGTGAAGTACATTCTATGTCTATGGAATTCTTCGCATGGCCGTGGGCTGACGGGTTTTTTGGTGAAGACACCCGTAAATTCAAGTACAGCCATCTCGCCGGTGCACTGACATTCATTCCGTATGGAACGATGGTGGATCATTTCCAGCACATTGTGTTTGAAAAACCGGATATGACACCGAAGGAAAGGCACGGAGTATGGAAAGAACTGCTGGGAATTTACATGCCATGGATGAAACTGGACGGCGAGATTCCATTTTACAGTGAAGGAGAGGGATGGCAGAGACAGCACCATATTTATTCGCTTCCATTCTATTATATCGATTACTGTATTGCAGAGACGGTGGCACTGGAATTCTGGGCCATGATCCAGGAAGATCGGAAGGATGCGTGGGAACACTACATGGCTTATACCAGACAGGGAGGAAGCCGCGTGTTTACAGAGCTCCTGGAGCATGCGGGAATGGTAAGCCCGTTTGATGAAAACTGCCTGAAGACAGTAGCGGAAGCTGCAAAGAAATGGCTGAGCGAGTTCGATTTGGGAGGGATTCAATAAAAACGGACATTGCTTTAGCGTGTTTATTTTTGTTTTTCATTGGAGGGTATTCTGCCGGTTTCCCTTTTATAAGCGCGGGAAAAATAACTCTGGCTGTTAAAACCAAGCTTTATTGCGACAGAAGACACACTTTCTCCATCCTGAAGGAGTTCGGAAGCGGTCTTCATTTTGAGTTTGATCAAATACTTATGGACGCCGATTCCCGCAAACTTCTCAAAAATGCGTTTAATTCCTGCTTCGCTGATGTTGCAGAACCTGGCTATTTCTGATATGGACGGCTGGCGATGGATATTGCTGTTCAGGTAACTGATTGCTCTGCTGAAGCATACCGCATCCGGTGCGGAGGAAGTGGAGGATACGACTCCATTTTCGGACAAATGAAGAATCAGTTGCTGAATGTAGGTACTCACTGTCTGAAAGTAAGCGGGGGAGTGAACGAAAGACTCCAGGTAGTCAATGCCTTTAGAATTCGAAGAAGAGAGATTATCTGCCTCGGATCTCATATAAGAGAGCATCCGGCAAATAATCTCTTTTTCGGATTCGGACAGAGCAAATACTTTGTTTTTGAGAAATGAAGTAAGTGATCCTTCGGCAGAAAATGAGAAAATCAGCAGATCGGCACCGACTTCCCCATGAATAAGAAATTTATGAAATTCCATCGGTTTATGAAATACGATATTACCGCGTGTAAGGTTGTAAACACGCTCATCTCCGGAGACGCAGACTTTACCGTCTATGACGTAAAGGCATTCCCAGAAATTGTGGGTTTCCCCTTGAAAAGCATACCCATCGTTATAATGCATTTCAAATAATGAATAAAGACTATTTATTATAATTTGCTCTTCAATATGATAGGCCATCCAGACTATGTTTTCTTTTTGCATACCGATATTCTCCCGTATCTGTGTCAGATTCTGCATTTGCATGCTGCGATTTAGTGGTCCCATATTCTTTGTCTATAAAATGAGCTAAAAATACATATATATGAGCTAATGAGCCATAGATATATCTTTTTGATGGTGATATTATAGCATTGTCCAGAGAAATTGAAAAGTGATTCTTATGGAGATAAAGGAGGAGAATGATATGACGGATATCAAGATCGGATTTATTGGACTCGGAAGCAGAGGCGCGAATTTGTTGGAAGACATTGTGCTTGGACAGGGGGAACACGTGACGGCGGTTTGTGATTCTTATGCTGACCGGGCGGAAAATGGAGCGGAACTGGTGAACAAAGCGGGTCAGGACAGACCTCATGTATATACAGATGCGGAGGACGTGATCCGGGATGAAGAAGTGAATACGGTGATCATAGCATCGGCGTGGGAAAGCCATGTGGAGATCGCAATCGCTGCTATGTATGCGGGGAAAGCAGTTGCGATGGAAGTAGGGGGAGCCTATACATTGAATCAGTGCTGGGATCTGGTAAAAGCCTATGAAGAGACAAAGACACCGTTTATGTTTCTGGAAAACTGCTGTTTTGGAAGACGCGAAATGATGGTACTCAATATGGTACAGCAGGGCGTATTTGGCGAGATCGTGCACTGCGCCGGTGGATACCAGCATGATCTCAGGAAGGAAGTTACATTTGGAAAAGAGAACAGGCATTATCGCCTCAGAAATTACCTGTCAAGAAACTGTGACAACTATCCGACACATGATCTGGGACCGATTGCCAAAATATTGAATATCAATCATGGAAATCGTATGCTGACACTGACATCAACGGCTTCAAAGGCGTCCGGACTTCGTGATTACATTTTAAAGAATAAACCTGAAGATGAATTTCTGAAGAACCAGATTTTTACACAGGGAGATGTCGTGACGACGGTCATTAAATGTGCAAAGGGTGAAACGATTGTGCTGACACTGGATACAACTTTGCCGCGATATTATACCCGCAATTTTACAGTACGGGGAACCGCGGGAATGTATGAGGAAGTGACAGATTCTGTATTTCTGGACCGAGAAGAGGATATTGCCCATGATTTTGACTGGGGAAAGACAAATATAAACAATGCTCACCTTTATGAAGAACAGTATGAGCATCCGGTCTGGAAGGAGTATCTTGCCGAAGGAGTTCAGGGAACACATGATGGAATGGACTGGTTGGAATTTAGGACTTTCTTCCGTGCACTTCGAGAAAATGCACCTATGCCAATCGATGTTTACGATGCCGCTTCGTGGATGGCAATTACTGTACTTTCGGAAATGTCTATTGCCAGAGGCGGAGCAGTGGTGGATATTCCGGATTTCACAAATGGAAAGTGGGATAGTGAGATCCTTCCAAGGGAGTAATTGTTACCGGTTTATCATTCTTACGAAAAACAGATTGTATTTTCCTATATTTTTTGTAAAAACGTCAATTGTGCTTTGCTATTATTTTTCTTATAATTGCATTTGTAAATTTTGAAAGAAAGCGGCCGCTCTCCGATAGCACTTGAAAAGCAGGAGGGCGGTCGCTTGAACGATAGCAATATATGAGAAGGGGAGCTAAAGAGCATGGCATTACAGAAAGATATGACAACAGGAAGCCCCGGGAAGATTATTTTTGAATTTACACTCCCGGTTTTTATTGGAAATGTATTTCAACAGTTTTATAATATGGCGGATACGGTGATCGTCGGGAAGTTTGTGGGAACAGGTGCTCTGGCGGCAGTGGGAAGCACCGGAACGATCATGTTTCTGATCCTTGGTTTTGTGATGGGGATGACGGCCGGATTTACGGTGCTTACTGCACAGAAATTCGGAGCCGGTGATATGAAAGCAATGCGCCAGACAGTAGCGAGTGCGACGATACTTTCTACGTTGATGTCTGTACTTCTTACCGTGGTCAGTATGGCATTTATGAAGCCGCTCCTACGGTTTATGAAGACACCGGAGGATATATTTCAGGATGCTTATGTCTATATCATGATTATCTGTGCGGGAATTTTTGCACAGATGCTGTATAATTTGCTGTCGAGCATCTTAAGAGCGCTGGGGAACAGTAAGGTTCCGTTGTATTTCCTGATACTGGCGGCACTTCTCAATATTGTATTGGATCTTGTGTTTATTATTGTATGTAAAATGGGAACGGCAGGGGCCGCATGGGCAACCGTGACAGCGCAGGGTATCTCGGGGGTTTTATGCCTGGTTTATATTGTGAAAAAGGTATCTGTTTTACATTTGAAACGAGATGACTTCCGGTTCAAATCATATTTGATATGGAATCAACTCAGAGTGGGTTTCCCGATGGCACTTCAGTATTCCATCACAGCGATCGGAAGTATGATGGTACAAACGTCATTGAATTTGCTGGGATCCGTGCAAGTGGCAGCATTTACCGCAGCAGGGAAAGTGGAACAAATTGCAAATCAGGCATATGTGGCGATGGGAACAACGATGGCGACCTATTCGGCGCAGAACATCGGTGCCGGAAAAGTAAAAAGAATCCATCAGGGATTTCGCTCAGTCACAATGATGGGATGCGTTTATTCGGCAGTGATTGGATTGCTCATAGCGTTCTTTGGAAAATATATGACATATGTTTTCGTTTCTGATAACGTCAATACGATTATGCAGTCGGTGGATATTTATCTGAAATGTGTGGTGATGTTTTTTGTCCCGCTTATGATCGTGAATGTATACCGAAACGGAATCCAGGGAATGGGATATGGACTCATGCCGATGATGGCAGGGGTGGCGGAACTGATCGGAAGAGGAGTAGTCGCCGTGGTCGCTGCCGGAAGAAAAAGCTATGTGGGTGTGTGCCTTGCAAGTCCTGCCGCGTGGGTATTGGCAGGAAGTCTGCTTCTGGTGATGTATTTCTACATTATGAAGCATGACATGAAGAAATTCGAACAACCTGTGTCGGAATAAATTTATCTTGAAAGAAGATAAAGACTCGGCGTACTTGAATTTTGGAAGAATGGGGAAAAACTCCGCTGAATAGACTTGTAATAAGGAATTCAAGCGGAGTTTTTTATGCAGTTTTTTCTCTATATGAGCGATCTTATTGTACCGTTTCTGATTCTTGGCATTGTGATCTATGGGATCAGTATGAATGTGGATGTATATGATACCTTCATCAAGGGAGCCAGGAGCGGATTCCTCACGGTGATCAAGATCATGCCGACGCTCATCGGGCTCATGGTGGCGGTCGGGATTCTCAGAGCGTCCGGATTCCTGGAATACATATCCGGACTTCTGGGACGAGTGACACAGTATGTCGGATTTCCGGGAGAACTGGTGCCGCTTACGGTTGTGAAAATGTTCTCTTCTTCGGCGGCAACCGGCCTTTTGCTGGATATTTTCCGGGAATATGGAACGGATTCAAGAGTGGGTCTGATCGCTTCCATCTCGATGTCATGTACAGAAACGATTTTCTATACCATGTCCGTGTATTTCATGACGGCGAAGGTGACGAAGACCAGATACACATTTGCCGGGGCGCTCGTGGCTACGTTTGCGGGGCTGGCGGCAAGTGTGGTGTTGGCCGGGATGATGTGAGAAACGATGTCTTGCTGAAAACAGTTTTTTGAAGGAGGAATCCTGCAACCGGTACTAGTATAGCGTCCCGAAGGATCCTCCTTTTTTAGTTGTCTTTGTTCAATTTGAAAGTGCCTTTCTGACAGATTCATACACAATATCAAACGGTGCAGGCCCCACATCCAGTACGGCCTTATGAAATTCTTTCTGCGAGAAATCGTCGCCTTGTGTTCCCGCGATTTCTTTCTTCAGATTCAGAAATTCCAGATAACCAAGATAATATTTCAAATAGTTCGCCGGATCACCGATGATGAGTTCATAGAGATTCTGGATCGCTGCGAGGTCTGTGATCCCATAGTCTTTGAAAAACACAGCGGTATCGATCAGCGTCCACCCGTCGTAATGGATTCCGATGTCGGCAAGCGTATAGAGCCCAAGAAGAACAGAAGTATTCTTCTGGTACAGGCTGGCTTCCGGTTTGGAAATCGGTGCCATGTAGTAGGACATCATTTCTGCGTAGGTTGCCCAGCCTTCTACATAGCCGCCAAAATCGAGGAGACTGCGGATCGGATCGGCGTTCTGTGAAGAAAAATATACAGTCTGATACAGGTGACCGGGATAGCCCTCATGAGCCAGTGTGGTGTAGAGGGAAAGTCCGCCGGAAGTCTGCCCCTGATTGATGTAAATCACGTTTTCGGAAATATTATCGATTGCAGGAATCATGTAAAATGCAGGACTTAAGTAATCCTCCAGAGCGGTCGGGACATATTTGACAGAGGTCTCTACGTCCGGAATCTCTGGAAACGCACCGTTGATCTTCTGCCTCAGGTCATTTAACATCGAAGAAGGCGCCATGGAATCCAGAACCGACAGAAGCTGATCGGAATAAAGAACCTCTTCCATGGCAGTCAGGTCTTCTATGATCTGTTTTTGAGTCATTTTCTTCAGATCTTCGATGGAATCGGAGATGCCGGTTTTACTGCGGACCAGGATCTCATAATAGGTTTTCCCATCGGGTAAATAGCAAAGCCCTTTCTCATTCGTTCCGTTTCCTTTTAATGCATTTAAAGAATCGGCAAGTTCCAGATATGCAGGGAAAATCACATTCTGAAGCGCTGCGTCGTTCTGTGAAATAAGGTTGCTCCGTTCCTCATCGGAAAGCTCCAGAGAATCCAGCCGTTCTTCAAATGTTTCGTACAGATAATTATCTTCTCCCATTTCTACAAAGGAAATGCATTGGCTCGTAACAGAATCCACCTGATAATCCGGCATAAACATGCCGACGTCGATACGGGCATTTTCAAATGCAATCAAAGAATCAAAATAGTCATCGGTATCTTCCAGAAGTTCCAGATATGTTTCGGCATCTTCGACACTGTAAAACTGAAATTCCGAGAGCAGGACAGGAAGCTGGGCGTGAATGCCGGTGATTGGCGATAGAGGATCCTGGTAAAGGAGATATTCCGCCATTTGTGAGGAAGTATCCAGATAAGAGTCCAGAATTTCGTATGTCAGCCGATTCTCCTCAGAAAGAGAGGCGGGATGAAACTGATGAAGCGATGCCTGGCAGTTCTCAATCGAAGCCAGAGCAGCATCCGGATCGCTGGGAAAGCTCCCGTATGTAACGGGGCAGTCCGAAATACCGTAATCGGCCGGGTTGCGAAGGGTGTAGTGAAGGCTGATCGTGTTGGAAGAAACTTCACGGCAAAAAAGATCGTGGGTGAATTTACGAAATGCTTTATCTTCATTGGTTGAAAAGCTGATCTGACTGCAGCCGTTCAGCATAGTAAGAATTATGAAAAAGGGAAGAATGAGAGAAATTCGTTTCTTCTGGGAGTGAAGAAGGTGATAGGACATAGAGACTCCATAAGATTTTTTATTAATATATGAAGAAATAGGGAAAAAAAGAAATAAAAGATATTGACGAAATGCGAAAAATGTGGATAATATTCATAGAAACGACAAGTGACAAGACAGATGACAAGTGATGAGATGACATGCCGGATGGCAATGGAAAATGGAGGGTTTATGAAAGAGTTTCTAAAGAAAAAGAACATTATTTTCTCTGCAAAGAGATATGGGATCGATGCACTCAGTGCAATGGCCCAGGGGCTGTTTGCGTCTCTTCTGATCGGTACGATCATCAGTACGATTGGAGAACAGACCGGAATTGAGATCCTTGTGACGGTGGGAGCTTATGCAAAGGGAGCAACCGGTGCTGCGATGGCGGTATCCATCGGATATGCGCTGCAGTGTCCTCCGCTGGTATTATTTTCACTGGCGGCGGTAGGTATGGCGGCAAACGAGTTGGGAGGAGCAGGCGGACCGCTTGCGGTTCTGGTCGTGACGATTTTCGCTGCTGAATTTGGAAAACTGGTTTCCAAAGAAACCAAAATTGATATTATTGTAACACCGATGGTGACGATCGGAGTCGGCGTTCTGCTCAGCCTCGGATGTGCGCCTGCAATCGGCAAGGCGGCGAGCACCGTAGGAACTGCAATTATGTGGGCGACAGAACTGCAGCCATTCTTTATGGGAATTCTGGTATCTGTGATCGTAGGAATTGCACTGACACTTCCGATCAGCAGTGCGGCAATCTGTGCGGCTCTTTCTCTGACAGGGCTTGCCGGAGGGGCTGCAGTGGCCGGATGCTGTGCCCAGATGGTGGGATTTGCTGTGATGAGTTTCAAGGAAAATAAATGGGGCGGACTCTTTGCCCAGGGAATCGGAACTTCCATGCTTCAGATGGGAAATATCGTTAAGAATCCGAAGATCTGGCTCCCGCCAATTCTGGCTTCAGCAATCACAGGCCCGATTGCCACCTGTATCTTCCGCCTTCAGATGAACGGAGCAGCAGTTGCGTCCGGAATGGGAACCTGCGGCCTTGTGGGACAGATCGGTGTGTACACCGGATGGGTGAGTGATATCGCAAACGGAGCGAAAGCCGCGATCACAGCAATGGACTGGATCGGCCTGCTCCTGATCTGCTTTATCCTGCCGGGACTTCTGTCATGGCTGATCGCGATTCCGATGCGCAAGAAAGGCTGGATCGGAGAAAACGATCTGAAACTGGATCTGTAAAAGAAGATTTAGACGAATACATATAAGAAAAACGAGTAACCAAACCGGATCGAAGAGGTTACTCGTTTTTTTACTTGTTATGAATTGCTGTGGCTTTTGACAAAATCAAGAAACCGAAGCGTTGCCGGGGCTGCGGCTGCATTTTCAGAATAAGCGACACCCAGAACACGCGTATAGTGGCTGGAAAAAGAGCGGACACAGACGTCAAAAGGCGCATTGGTCAGCAAAAGACGCGGAAGTACGGTAATACCGAAACCTGCTTCCACCATTTTCAAAGTGGCAAAATCCTCGTTCAGCCGGTAGCGGATCTTAGGGGTAATGTTGTTCATGGCGAAAATATTTCCCATCTCGTAATCCAGACCATCAGAGGAAAGAATAAAGTTCTCATTATCGATATCGGCAAGAGATACTTCGGCCTGAAATGCAAGCGGGTGGCCGGCGGGGGTGACCAGCATCAGCTCATCCGTTCCCACCGGAATAAAGGAAGCTTCCGGGACAGAATAGCGGGAGACGAAGATACAGTCCAGTTCGCCGCTGTGGAGACGTTCTTTCAATCCGCTGAAACCATCGACCGTAAGTTCAAAGTTGATATTCGGATAGACGGAAGAGAATTCCTTCAGAATATCTGGGAGCCAGTGATAGGCGATGCTCTGGATTGTACCGATCCGGATATATCCGGTATCCAGTCCGTTCAGTCTCGCCGCAAGCCGGTTGATCTGCTGCTCTTCCCGGCAGATGATCCGAAGTGATTCAATGATCTCCTCGGTGCCAAGCAGAAGATCCATGCCGGATTTGGAACGCTTGAACAGGGGAAAACCAAGCTCTTTCTCATAACTTCGGATCGCCTGGCTGATGGCAGACTGCGTATAATTCAGTTTTTCGGCCGTTTTAGAAATACTGTGTGTCTCGCAGACATCTAGAATGATTTCATATTTATTCATGCGAACTCCTTCTATTAAAAAAAGTGATACTACCTATTAAAATAATTTGCTTTTCGAATTGCTTTTTATCTTTTATTATAAACATGGATGAATGTTTTTTGTCAAGAGCGGGACGGGTACATAGTCACCCAGTCACTGCCTCAAATGCATACTAAATAGGAGGAGAAATTTATGGGAACAGAATTCTGGAATGGAGCAGAAGCGGCACATAGACGAGTGATGATGAAAGCGGCCGGATATTCAGATAGTGATATCCGCAAGAAACCGCATATTGGTGTACCGAATTCATATATGGAGGGATCACCGGGATCCGCACATCTGCGCCAGATCGCAGCTGCGGTAAAAGAAGGAATCTGGGCAGCAGGAGGTGTTCCGGTAGAATTTGGAATTCCGGCAACGTGTGGAAACATCGCAAATGGAGCGGAAGAATTGAAATATGAGCAGGTAGGACGCGACATTGTGGCTATGTCGGTAGAATTTGTCAGCCGTGTCCACAATTTTGACGGGCTGGTTATGGTTGCATCCTGTGATAATATTATTGCCGGCTGCTATCTGGCGGCAATGCGCCTGGATATCCCTGCCATGGTGGTGACAGGGGGATCTATGCAGCCGGGACAGTATTGCGGCAAAACAGTCGTAGAAGCGGATCTGGATGCAGCACGTTTCTCAGGCGCCGATGAGAGTGAACTGATGGAAATGGAAGACAATGTCTGCCCGTCATTTGGTGCATGTCCGTCCATGGGAACAGCGAATACGATGCAGATGCTGGGGGAAGTATTGAATCTGGTACTTCCGGGAACGTCAACGATCCCTGCAACCGATAATGCAAAACTTCGCAAAGCTCGTGAAGCAGGAAAATATGCGGTTCTGATGGCAAAAGCAGGAAGAAAACCTTCCGATCTGATCACGAAGGAAGTTCTGGAAAATGCAATCATGTTTGACATGGCGGTAGCCGGATCAACCAATGCGGTACTGCATCTGCTGTCTTATGCATACGAACTGGGAATCAAATTGACACTGGAAGACTTTGAACATTATGCCAAGGAAATCCCGTGCATCAATGCAGTCGTACCGAGCGGCCCGTATACGGTAGTAGATTTTCACTATGCCGGAGGCGTACCGAATGTCATGAAAATGCTGGAGAGCAAACTGCATACAGACGCACCGAGCATGTACGGATGTCCATGGAGCGAAGTGCTGTCCAAAGTAACCGCACAGGAAAATAAAGTAATCCATTCTCTGGACCGTCCGCTGTTCCATGAACCGGGACTTAAGATCCTTCGCGGAAATCTTTCCCCGAACGGAGCAATCGTACGTCCGACAGCGGTTTATGACGAAGTGAAGTACATGAAAGGCAAAGCAAAAGTATTTGAAAATGACCGTTCCGCATTTGAAGCAATTCAGGGTGGACAGATCGTGCCTGGCGATATCATTGTAATCCGCTATGAAGGATGCAAAGGCGCACCGGGAATGAAAGAACTGATGCTGAGTATTGATGCTCTGATCGGACTTGGATTACATAAGAGTGTAGGACTGATTACCGATGCCAGATTCTCCGGATTTAACTTCGGTGCTATTATCGGGCACGTTTCACCGGAAGCATATGACGGAGGTACGATCGCACTGGTGGAAAATGGAGATGAGATTGTGATCGATATTCCGAACGGTGAAGTATCGCTTCTGGTATCCGATGAGGAACTGGCAAAAAGACGTGAAAACTGGGTATGCCCGCCGCTTAAGGAAGAGAAGGGATGCCTGAACATTTACGCAAAGATGTGCCGCCCGGCAGAAGAAGGCGGAGCGATGCAGCCGTGGGGACTGGACGCGAAATTCAAATAATAAAATTTTAGGAGAGTGAAAAGATGCTGTTATTATCAAGAGAAGATATTAAAAAAGTATTCACTATGAGGGATGCAATCGAGGCGGATAAGGAGGCGTTCCGTCTGGTTGTTGAGGGAAAATGCGATTCCCCGCTCAGAACAAATATCCAGGCGCCGAAATATGACGGATGTTTTTTGTTTATGCCGGCCTATGTAGAAGAAATGGATACCGCTGCGGTGAAGATCGTCAACATTTTTCCGCACAATATTGACCAGGGAAAGCCGTCCTCTCCGGCACAGGTTCTTCTGATTGACGGAAAGACCGGAATCGTTACGGCTGTGCTTGACGGAACCTATGTGACCCAGATCCGTACAGGTGCGGCTTCCGGCGCGGCATTCGACGTATTGGCGAAGAAAGACTGCCGGATCGGTGCACTGATCGGGACCGGAGGACAGGCAGCGACTCAGCTGGAAGCAATGCTGGAAGCAAGAAAATTGGAGGAAGTCCGGGTTTATGACCTGAATTATGAGCGTACTGCCGCATTTGCAGAAAGAATGCAGGAAGAACTGAAGGCATACGGAGCAAAGATTATTCCGGTTCATTCTTCCGATGAAGCAATCGATGACGCGGATCTTCTGATCACCGTGACACCATCTTCCAAACCGGTGTTTGACGGAACAAAGGTGAAAGCCGGAGCGACCATTAGCTGTGTCGGAGCATACCAGCACCACATGCAGGAGATGGATCCGGCAATCCTGCCGAGAGCATCCAAGATTTATTTCGATTCGAAAGAGGCGGTGCTGTCTGAATCCGGAGATATTCTGATTCCATTAGAAGAAGGAATCATCACCGAAGAAGACTTTACAGGAGATCTTGGAATGGTACTGAAAGGGGAACTCGTAGGCAGAGAAAATGATGAGGAAATCATTGTTTTCGAGACCGTAGGAGTTGCGGTTCAGGATCTGGTGGCTGCCAAGAAGATCTATGAAAAAGCGGTGGAAGCAAATGTAGGAACTGAGTGGAAATAGAATAAAATAAATTCAAAAAAACTTTCAGAAATTGTGTTCTCATTGATAAAATGCCACAACCGTGATCCGGCAGGGAGATGTTCTATGGGTAATGGGAGCGGAAATGAATGTTGAGCATCTGGAAGCGTTAAGGAAAGAATAAAAAATAAGCAACGAATGGTAAAGCGCCGTTTCAAGAGATAAAATACTTGAAACGGCGCTTTTTTTCATTGTTTTACAAAAGAAATGAATAAATTCGTTACAATGAAGACAGAGGGGAACAAAATCAATTAATTGGAGAGTGTAAAAATGGGAGAAAGAATCATAACGGAGGAAATCATACAATCTTTTCATCAATATTTAGTTCAGGAAGAAAAAAGTACGGCAACAATCGAGAAATATCTTCGCGATGTCCGGACCTTTTCAACGTATATCGGTTCCAAGATTGTGACAAAAGAACTTGTTATGGACTATAAACAGAATTTGCAGGTGAAAGAATATGCAGTTCGCTCGATCAATTCCATGCTGGCAAGTTTGAGCAGTCTGCTGGACTTCCTGGGATGGTCCGAATGCAAAGTGAAAAATATTAAAATGCAGAAACAAGTGTATTGTGCCGAAGAAAAAGAATTGACCAAGGCAGAATATTTCCGGCTTCTGGAAGCGTCAAAGAAAAAACCGCAGCTACAGTTGGTAATGCAGACAATATGCGGAACCGGAATCCGTGTTTCAGAACTGCAGCATTTTACTGTGGAGGCGGTAAAACAAGGAGAGGTCATCGTCAATTGTAAAGGAAAGACCAGAACGATCCTGATTCCCGGGAAACTGCGGAAACGGTTGCTTGATTATGCCCGGAAGCAGAAAATACAATCCGGAACCATTTTCCTGAGTCAAAAGAAAACACCGTTAAACCGGAGTTATATCTGGGAACAGATGAAAGGACTTTGTAAGGAGGCGAACGTGAGTCCCGGAAAGGTATTTCCGCATAACCTGAGGAAGCTTTTTGCAAGGACATTCTACGGTATCGAAAAGGATATCGCCAAATTGGCCGATATTCTGGGACACAGCAGCATCGACACGACCCGGATTTATATCATGAGTACAGGGGCAGAGCATCGAAAAAAGATCGAACAGCTTGGCCTTGTCGTGTGAATATAAAAAACTGACATAATTCACATTATGTTATTTAACTGATAAAAAAATGAATATGTTTCAGGTATATTAGGGGTATTTTTTCGGATTTTTGAGTACACGAAGAAATATCCTCCTTTTTGATTTCACAGAAATCTTGACTGGGGATCATCTTCCTTTGCGCTTCGACGGATTTCGACAGAATTCTTGCTGCCTCTCCCTACAGGAATCGCATTTTTTCGAGCGCATTGCTTGATTTTTCGACTGTTTTATGCTATACTTTCGTTGATAAATTTTAGATACTTATGTGGATTAAATCTATTGTACTGACATAATGTGAATTATGTCATAAATTATATATTTATAGAATATTTTGATTCCATTTCAGTGTGGATTTTCAAGTATAAGGAGGTACGGATTTTGAACTATAAGTTATTAAAGACATTTCGAAAAAGGCATGGTTTCACACAGGCAGAAGTCGCAGAATATGCAGGTGTAAGCCGTCAGGCATTTTCCAACTATGAGAGGGGCTTGCGGGAGCCATCTATAAAAGTGCTGATCATGCTTGCGGATTTGTATCACATCAGTCTGGATGAAT
The DNA here is from genome assembly GCF_052066395.1 of Bariatricus sp. HCP28S3_A4. Lineage (NCBI taxonomy): Bacteria > Bacillati > Bacillota > Clostridia > Lachnospirales > Lachnospiraceae > Bariatricus > Bariatricus sp. HCP28S3_A4. The sequence goes on from NZ_JBQHSE010000010.1 coordinate 99,290, forward strand.
TAGTCGGAAGAGAGCAAAAATAAGAATTTCAAAACGCATTGTTTCAGGTAGAGGAGTACCGGAGACAATGCGTTTTGGTATAGCCAATTGATTTATAAGCAACTAGTTATTTCATAAATACCAGGAGGAAGCGTAGCTTTGTGGACGGAATAATAGGATGCATGAGAAGACAAAGTGAAAAGTAAATAATGAGAGACTTTAGAAAAAAGATTGTTAAAAACAGAGAGATGTTTTTGAGGAGTATGGCGCTTCTATTTATGGATATAGCAATCATTATTATCAGCATGGGGGGAGCGCTTTGGATTCGATGTGATTTCCAGTTTAGTAAGATTGACAGTATTTTTTTGGAATCTGTGCATGATTATATGCTCATTAATATTACCTGTACAGTATTGATTTATTCAATTTTGAGATTATACAGCAGTTTGTGGCGCTTCGCGAGTATAGAAGAACTTAAGAATGTCATTATCGCTGTGTGTTTGTCATCGGTGACACAGACTGCAGGGATGAAACTTATGGGGTGTGAGGTGCCGAGAAGTTATCCGTTCCTTTACCTGCTGTTGCTTGCCCTTTTGACGATTGTAAGTAGATTTTCTTATCGATTCCTGAGGATCGCGATGCACAAATACAGGAAAGAAAGAGAAATTTCGCCCATTCAGACGATGATCGTAGGCGCCGGATCAGCCGGTTACATGATCGTGCGTGAGATGAATAACAGCAAGCATCTGAATCGAAAGATTCCCTGTATTATTGACGATGATCCCGCAAAACAGGGAACATATCTCCAGGGAATACCGATCGTCGGAAAGAAAGAAATGATTCCGTATTATGCTGAGAAATATGGAATCGAAGAAATTGTAATTGCGATTCCGACGATATCCAGAGAAGGCCAGAAGGAACTGCTGGATATCTGCCAGAAAACACCCTGTAAAATCTTGATTCTCCCGGGAATCTATCAGCTGGTCAACGATGAAGTCAGTGTATCCATGCTCCGCGAGGTTCAGATTGAGGACTTGCTTGGAAGAGAGCCGGTCAATCTCGAGATGGATGAAATCATGGAATATGTTCAGGGCAAAGTCGTACTGGTTACAGGAGGCGGAGGATCGATCGGAAGTGAGATCTGCCGGCAGGTGGCACTGCACAATCCGGGACTTCTGATTATTCTGGACATTTATGAAAACAATGCCTACGACGTACAGAATGAACTCCTTGCAAAATATCCGGACATGAACCTGAAGGTTCTGATCGGGTCTGTGAGAAACAGAAAACGGATCGATTCCATCTTTGAACAGTATCGTCCGGAACTGGTTTTCCACGCTGCAGCACACAAACATGTGCCTCTTATGGAAGACAGCCCGAATGAGGCGATTAAAAATAATGTATCCGGGACCTGGATCGTGGCCCGCGCTGCAGATGCGTACCGGGCAAAGAAGATGGTTCTGATTTCCTCCGATAAAGCCGTGCGCCCGACCAACATTATGGGAGCATCAAAAAGAGTATGCGAGCTGATCGTGCAAAGCTTTGCACAGAATTCGCAGACAGAATATGCGGCGGTGCGTTTTGGAAATGTACTGGGAAGCAACGGAAGCGTTGTTCCATTGTTCCGAAAACAGATTGAAGAAGGCGGACCGGTGACGGTGACTCATCCGGAAGTGATCCGGTATTTTATGACGATCCCGGAAGCTGTGAACCTTGTCCTTCAATGCGGCGCCCTTGCAAAAGGAGGAGAAATCTTCATCCTGGATATGGGGGAACCCGTTAAAATCATAGAACTGGCTGAAAAGATGATTCGTTTATCCGGATACGAACCGAATGTAGACATTCAGATCAAAATTACAGGACTGCGCCCTGGTGAAAAACTGTATGAAGAACTTCTGATTGATGAGGACAATCTGAAAAAGACGGATAAAGACCGCATTTTCGTTGCCCAGCAGACGGGTGTCGATTCTGCAAAAATACAGGAGGCGGTCCAGAAACTGATCGAAGAAGCATACGATGAGACGCAGGATATCCGTTCCTACATCAAGGAATTGGTGCCGGAATATGCTCCACAAGGAATTGTAGAAGAATAGAGAGTTACGTTTTTGGGGGATGAGGGTGGCTATGAAAACGGAAAAAAGACATCAGAAAAATCCGTATCATAAGCTTACGGAATATCAGAAACGTTACATGAAGGTGAAGGATATATTGGACAGAGTACTAGCTATCATAGGACTTTGTATATTATCACCACTGTTTCTGATCATAATCGTTATGTGTAAATCAGAAGATGGATGGAATGCACCAGTCTTTTTCTCACAGAAAAGGGTGGGCATTCATAAAAAGCATTTTGAACTATATAAATTCCGCAGTATGAAACTGGATACGCCGCATGACACTCCGACCCATCTGCTCGCAAATCCGGAACAGTACATAACCAAAGTGGGGAAAATACTGAGGAAAACTTCACTTGACGAATTGCCGCAACTATGGAATATTGCCAAAGGCGATATGGCAGTCATCGGACCGCGCCCGGCACTCTGGAATCAGTTCGATCTGATTGAAGAGCGGGACAGATATGGTGTTCACCAGATCAAGCCGGGCCTCACCGGCTGGGCACAGATCCACGGGCGGGATGAACTGGAAATCAGGGAGAAAGCCAAATTAGACGGATATTATTTAAGACATTTAGGATTTGTAATTGATATAAAAGCCTTTCTTGGAACGATTGTTTCTGTGGCAAAGAGCGATGGGGTTGTAGAAGGTGGTACAGGGGCAATTCGTGGGAAGGGAGAAGAGAAGACCGCTGAAGAGAGGACTGAAAAGAAGACCGCATTAATTGTGACGAATCATTCTTATATGCTCTGGCAGTTCCGGAGAGAGCTGATTGCTGAATTGATGAAAAAATACCATGTCATCATCAGCATGCCGTTCGTGGGACACGAAGAAGATTTCAAAGCCATGGGTGTGAAATGCATTCAGACCAATGTGGAGCGCCGGGGGATGAATCCGGTAAAAGATATGTCTCTTATCAAAAGCTACTTTAAGGTGATCAGGGATGAAAAACCGGATATCGTTCTTACCTATTCGATTAAACCAAACATTTATGCCGGGTTCGTGTGTGGAGTGCTGAAAATACCGTTCTTCGCCAATGTGCAGGGAATGGGAACCGCATTTCAGAATCCAAGTCTGGCAAGATTTGTTTCGATGCTGTATAAAGCGGCGTTCCGAAAAGTCAAAGCAGTCTTTTTCGAAAATGAGGCAAATGCAGAAGAATTCTGTAAGAGACAGATTATCGAAAAAGACAAAGAAGTTGTACTTCACGGAGCTGGCATTAATCTGGACTATTATTCCCTGCAGCCGTATCCGAAGAATGATAAAGTTCATTTCCTGTATCTTGGAAGAATCATGAGAGAGAAAGGGATGGATGAACTTTTCAAAGCGGCAGAAAGGCTTCATGAGGAGCAAGAAGCATTTGTATTGGATCTGGTGGGTTTTTTTGAAGATGAATATAAAGAAAAAGTGGAAACGCTGACGGGAAAAGGTATTGTTGTATTTCACGGATTCCAGGAGGATCCGAGACCTTTTTATACAGCGGCTGACTGTATCGTAATGCCAAGCTATCATGAAGGGATGAGCAATGTGAATCTGGAAGCAGCTGCAACCGGAAGGCCGGTTATTACATCCGATATTCCCGGGTGCAGGGAAGCGGTGGAGGATGGGAAGACTGGTTATTTGTGTAAAGCGAAGAATGTCGAAAGTCTGTACCGGGTGATGAAGAAAGTTCTGGAATTGCCATCGGAAGAAAGAGAAGCCATGGGAGTGGCGGGACGTCGGAAGATGGAGAGGGAATTTGATAAAGGGGACGTTGTGAGACGGACGATAGAGGAGATTGAGAGACGGGGATAGTGATTGGATAGAGAAAGTCGAAGGCGATATGAAGGGAGAGAATTCATATCGTTTTCGTGTATGCTGGCTTTTCGGATGAATTGGGCATCGGGAGTGGTGGTGATGCGGGGGAAGAAAGGGACACAGATATGACATTAACGAATTATTGGTGGCTGCTAATATGGCTTTTTGTCGCCGGAGGGATTTTGACAATTGCGGTGCCGAAAAGGCCGGAGCGAGTGTTGGGGAAGACGGAGAATAGATGGAGCTGGGGGGCAGCAATTATGTTGGCTTGTCCGTATGCCATTTGGTGCATGAATCGTTCTTGGTTCGGCGATACAGAAATGTATCGCAAAACGTTTTTAGAAGCACCGGTAGCTATTTCTCAAATTCCTATTTATTTGATGGAACATACTAAAGATCGTGGTTTTTCTGGAGGGCGTAAATAGTTTTGTGTCTATGAAGGCTGAATCCTTCTGATTAAGAATTAGATATGTAATATTTTGCCGTCGAATTTATGGATTTATTGTTGTCGAATTTATCTTT